>JADLHR010000354.1 GCA_020848665.1 Anaerolineae bacterium | reverse complement strand
TCGAACGAGATCAGGATCGCCAGCGGGACCAGCAGCCCGGTCAGCAGCACCATCGTCGCGCTCAGGCCGTCGACGCCGACGTGCCACGACGCGTTCAGCTGCGGGAACCACTCGACCTGATACTCGTAGGCCCACTCGTCCGGCCCCGGCGGGTTGGACTGCACGTTGGCGAAGACCACGATCGCCATCACCAGCACAACCAGGCTGACTCCGAACGCCAGCCAGCGGGCGAGTTGAGCTTTTTCGCGCGGGAGCGCGAAGACCACCACCGCGCCCAGCAGCGGCAGCAGGGTCAGCGTCGTGAGGAAGTCTCCCGGAATGAAATCGAACATTGCGCTGCGCCTCCGCCTTTAGAGAACCTGGAGCAAGAACAGCGTGCCAATCGCCAGCAGCCCCAGCGTGACGAACAGCAGGTATTGCTGAATCCGCCCGGTCTGGATTTGGCGGAACCACCCGGCGAAGTCGCCAATCGCGCGCGGAATGCCATCGCCCACGCCGTCGATCACGACGGTGTTAAACCGCTTGAGCGCCTCGCCAAGCCAGATAAAGCTCTCGGCGATCGTTTCCAGCACGCCGTCGATGGTCTCTTTGTCGATCGCCTGGATCACGACGGTCGTGGCGAACCACTCCGCCGGGCGCAGCAGATAGCGCCGGTACAGCAGGTCGATGTAGAAGCGGTTTTGCAGCGCGCGCCACACGCCCGCGCCAAGCGCCTGCTCGGTCGGGTCCAGATCGCTCTCGGCCAGCGGGCGACGCCCATACAGCCACCAGCCCAGCCCCAGGCCGCCGAGCGCGATCACCACGCTGAGCAGCACCGGCAGCCCGTCGAGATCGAGCGCGGTGGGGTGCTCCAACAGGGTTCCGCCCAGGAATTCGTGCAGCGGGTTGTCGAGCGCACCAAGCAGCGGGAAGTCGGTGTGTACGCCGATGAACCCGGCGAAGATCGCGAAGAACGCCAGGATGACCAGCGGAATCTCCATCTGCGCGGCGCTCGTCGCGTCCTGGCGCGTAACCTCGACGCCTTCCAGGCGCAGCGCCTCTGCCCAGCGCGAGTTCACCCACCGGTTGCGGAACGTGCCGATCCCGGCGTGCGCGGCGGACGCCGTGCGCGGCGCTCCCGCGAAGGTCATGAACCACATCCGCGCGGTGTAGAACGCGGTCAGCAGCGCCGCCAGCGCCAGCATGATCAGCACGAACAGCGCCAGCGGGTAGCCCGCGCCGGTGCCGTGCCAGGCGTCCGCGATGATCTCGTCCTTCGACCAGAACCCGGCGGTGATCAGCGGGAAGCCCGCCAGCGACAGCCCGCCGATCCCCATCGTGATCGCGGTCAGCGGGATGCGGTGCAGCAGGCCGCCCATGCGCCGCACGTCATTGGCCGGAGCGACGTAATCCATCACCAGACCGTCCGGCTCCGGGTGCGGGTGATGCGGCACGCCCAGCTCGTGCGCGTGATGTTCGCCGTGTTCCATTGAATGGATCACCACGCCGGACGCCATGAACAGCAGCGCCTTGAAGAAAGCATGGTTGATCAGGTGGAACGCCGCCGCCACCCACGCGCCGATCCCCAGCGCCGCGACCATGAACCCAAGCTGGCTGATGGTCGAATAGGCCAGGATGCGCTTGATGTCGTTCTGGCCGACCGCCAGCACGCCCGCGAACAGCGCCGTGAAGCCGCCGACCAGCCCCATCAGGATCATCGGCGCGCTGAATTCGCCGTGATGGAAGTTTGCTCCGGCCGAGAGCAGCGGGAACATACGGACCAGCATATACACGCCAGCCGAGACCATCGTCGCGGCGTGGATCATGGCGCTGACCGGCGTCGGGCCTTCCATCGCGTCCGGCAGCCAGACGTGCAACGGGAACTGCGAGCTTTTGCCGATCGTGCCGATCACCAGCAGGATGCCGACAATCGCCGCGACGCTGCCGCCGAACAGCACACCGGGCGAGATCGCCGGATCGCTGAGGGTGTGCAATATCTCCTCGTTATAGAGGATGTCGCGGAAATTAAGCGTGCCCGCCTCGATAAACAGGTAGCCGATGCCGACCAGCATCAGCACGTCGGCCACGCGCGTCGTCATGAACGCCTTGACGCCCGCCTGCATCGCGCTCTTTTTGTGGAACCAGAATCCGATCAGCAGGTACGAGCAGAGGCCCATCACTTCCCAGCCGACGAACAGCATCAGCAGGTTGTCGGCCAGCACGAGCGTCAGCATCGCCCCGGCGAACAGCGAGATATACGCGAAGAAGCGCGAATTGTGCGGGTCGTCGCGCATATAGCCGAGCGAGTAAATAAAGATCAGCAGGCACGTCAGCGGGACCATCAGCAGCATATAGGCCGTCAGCGGATCGACCAGCACGCCCATTCTGAAGGTTGTTGTGCCCAGCGTCATCCAGTCGATGGTGCTGCCAAAGACCTCCTCGCCCAGGTGCGCGTCCGAGGCCCAGACGACCTTGACGAACTCGATCATGCTGAGCACCCACGAAATCCCGATCCCGGCCAGCGCCACCACGTGGCTGACGGTCCGGTTCGACGTGGTGAACAGCATGATGATCGCGAAGCTGAGCAGCGGGAAGAAGAGGATCAGCCAGGGCAGATAGTCGGCGTCAAACCAGTTGATAGTCATAGGCGATATATCCTAAGCAATTGGCTGTTAGCGGTTAGCAAGTAGCAACAACCAACACAGGCTTTTCGATGCTTCCGCAAACTTACGCACAAGATCGGCACGGCGTCTGGATCATCCGTTATTGCTGGCTGATGCTGACTGATCACGGCTAACCGCGTTATTTTCTATGGCGCTTACCAGTGTCGATCACCACTTCAGCATATCCACGTCGTCCACCACCACCGAGCGGCGCTGGCGGTAAATATTGATGATCAGCGCGAGACCGACGGCCACCTCAGCCGCCGCGACCACGAACACGAACGCGGCGAAGACCTGCCCGCCGACGTTCGCTGGCTCGTTGTAGCGCCAGAACGCCACCAGGTTGATATTGGCCGCGTTCAGCATCAGCTCGATGCTCATCAGAATAGCGACCGCGTTGCGCCGCGCCAGCACGCCGTACAGCCCGATGCTGAACAGGCCCGCCGCGACCAGCAAATACATATAGAGCGGAACCATCGGCGTCTCTACTCCTGACTCTCGCCCAGCGGCGCGGCCCCGGCAGCCTCGGCGAGCGCGGGAGGCAGGGCGTCGTCCTCATCCTCCGGCCCCGGGCGGACCAGCATCACCGCGCCGACCAGCGCCGCCATCAGCAGCACGGAAGCGACCTCAAACGGCAGCATATAGCCGTCGGGATCGACGAATGCCTCGCCCAACAGCGCGATGCTGTTGCCGGGAACCGGGGGTGGATTCGTCTCGGTAAACGCCGCGCCCCACCCCTCGACGCCCAGCTCGCTCATGAGCGGCGTCACGACCGAAGCCAGCATCGTGAACAGCACCACCGCGACCACCAGGCCCGCGATCCACTGGCTGTTGGTCGGGCGGACCGCCGTGACCTGCGGTGTCAGCATGATCGCGAAGATGATCAGGATCGCGATTGCGCCGATGTAGACCACGACCTGAATGCCCGCCAGAAACGGCGCGGTCAGCAGCGCGAACAGGCCCGCGACGCCGAACAGGCTCAACATCAGAAACAGGGCGCCGTGAAACAGGTTGCGCGTGGTGACAACCAGCAGCGCGCCGCCCAGCGTAATCAGGCTAAAAAGCAGAAAAACAAGGCTTTCGACCGTTAGCTCCACGCGGACCTCCTAGCTGCCAGCGCCCACCGGCGCGGCGCCGGTCACCGAGTCGCCCCTCGTATCGCCCACCGCCGCCGGATTGACGGCTGGTTCCAGCGCGCGCTGCCGCGCTTCCAGGCGCAGACGCTCGCGCCGGCCCTGCTCGCGCAGCACCATCCCCACGCCCAGGATCATCACCACGTTCACCACAAACAACACCAGCGAGGGCAGCAGCGCGTCGCGCAGGCTGTCGATCGCGTCCGTGCCGGGCATGATCTTCCACACGAACGCGACCACAATCAGGTTGACCAGGCTCAGCGGCACAAGAATTTTCCAGCCGAGATCGAGCACCTGATCGACGCGGATGCGCGGCAGCGTCATGCGGATCCACAGCACGACGAAATAACCGATAAAGCTCTTGATCAGCAGATAGACGAGGCCGAGCGCGGGGACATCTTCCACAAACGGGCCGCGCCAGCCGCCCAGGAACAGCACCGCCATGATCAGGCCGACAGTGAAGGCGTGCAGGAACTCGCCGACGTAGAACAGCCCGAACTTGAAGCCGGAATACTCGATCTGGTACCCGGCCACCAGCTCTGACTCGGCTTCGAGGATGTCAAACGGCGCGCGTCCCAGCTCTGCCATGCTGGCAGTGATGAAGATCAGCACTGTCAGCGGGACAGCCAGCAGATACATCACGTGCTGGCTCTCGACCACATCCTGCGTGCTCATCGACCCGGCCAGCACGACCGGCACCAGCATCGTCAGCGCCATCGGAATTTCGTAGCTGATCAACTGCGCCACGGCGCGGAAAGCGCCCAGCAGTGCGAATTTATTGCTGCTGCCCCAGCCCGCCATCAGGATCGCAATCGCGCCCAGCGAGCCGACGGCAAACAGGTACAGCACGCCGATGCTGAGGTCCACACCGATCAGCGTCGGGGTGAAGGGGACCACAACCCACAGCAGCAGGACCGACATCACCGACAGCAGCGGGGCAATATTAAACACCCAGCGATCGACGCCACGATGCATGACGTCTTCCTTGAGTATAATCTTGATCGCGTCGGCGACTGTCTGCACGATCCCGAAGGGACCAGCGCGGTTCGGCCCCAGGCGGTCCTGAAACCGGCCGGCGATCTTGCGCTCGACCCAGATCAGGAAGAGTGTCCACACCAGCCCGATCATCGCCAGCGCCAGCG
>JADLHR010000353.1 GCA_020848665.1 Anaerolineae bacterium | reverse complement strand
CCGGGTAAAGCCCCCCATCCCCCGGCCCCTTGCCCCCAAAATGAGGGAAGGGGAGTCCGCTCTGTTTTTTTCCTTCCCTCGCTCTGGGGGAAGGAAAGCCGACCGCAGGTCGGAAGGATGGGGGGATGGCCTGGAAACCAGACCACGAAGTGCATAACAGCCTCTAGCGGTCGCTGACGATCCGCAGGATGTACAGGAACAGATTGATGAAGTCGAGATACAGCTTCAGCGCGCCGATGATCGCCACGCGGCGGACGGTCGCCTCGCCGCTGCCCATGCCCGACGCCTCGATCTCGGTCGCGGCGCGCCTGATCCACTGCGTATCATACGCGGTCAGGGCGGTGAACAGGACCACGCCCGCGTAGGTCACGATCCAGTACAGCGCCGAGCTGGCCCAGATCATATTAATCACGCTGGCGATGATCAGACCGATCAGGCCCATTAGCAGATAGCTGCGCATCCCCGACAGGTCAACTTTGGTCGTGAAGCCAACGATGCTCATCGCGGCGAACATCGCGCCAGTAGCGAACAGCGCCAGCCAGATGTCGGCCAGGCTCGCCCAGAAGAAAATCGTCGCCAGCGTCACGCCGTTCAGCGCCGCGTAGATCAGGTAGATCGCGGTCGCGCGCTGCGCGCTCATCTTCATGATGCGCATGCTGAGGTAAATCACCAGCCCCAACTCGATCACGACTGCTGGAAGCAGCACCGGGACGAGGGCTTCGGTCATCACCGTGGCAAAGAAGATGGCGACGGCGGCGCTCAGGCCCAGCCCGGCCATCATCCACAGGTAGACCTGCTGCATCACCTCGCGCATACTGACGCGGCTGCCGATCACAGCCGCCTGGGGTTGAGGGCGATAAATGTCCATTCCTGTCATTCTCCTACGCACACTGACGGCCCCTTGCATATCCATTATACCCGCACCGCGAGCAGTGTGCATCGGCGCAGAATTAGAACTCGGTAAAATCGCTGTCTCCGCCACGCGCCCAGCCACAACCTGGAAGATGTCAGCCTTATGTCAGAAGGCATTAAAAGGCGTAAATTCGCGGCCAGGGAGGCTATCCCGCTCGTGTGCCCGTGCTATACTACAGGCAGAATGGTCAGAGTCAGCGAGCGAGAAAGACGCGCGCCGATCTTTCAGACCGGTTGTTTGGTGCACCCCAGGGCGTTCGTTGGGTTCGAGGGCGGTCGCGTGCATGGGTTATCCGGATCATCACAGCAGAGCAGCCTCGGCTCACGCTGATGAACGGGGCGATGTGATCTGGTTAGGCCCAGAGTCTCCCCTTTTGCACGCGCTGGCTCAGCTCCATAACGTCTATCATGTGACTCTTCTGGCAGCGGCCCTGCGCGCCGTCGAGCGCGGGCTGGCGCGCTGTGTGGTGCTGGCGCTTCCGTCGCCGCCGGCTGACCTTGCGCCGCTCGCTCAGGCGGTGCGGGAAGCCAACGCGGCTTGCGGCGTGCTGGCGCTGGTCGAGGCGGCGCCCGATCCGGCGCAGCCGTCAACCTGCGCCGACTTCGACGCCTGCGTCCGCCGTGCCGCCCCAATCGCTGAGCTTCAGCGCACGCTGGCTGTCGTGGAACAGGCGACCGCGCAGCGTGAGCGTGCTGCCAGGCGTGGGCGCGACGAAGCGCCGCCGCTCGACGAGCTGAAAGACCGTTTGCGGCACCTGGAAGGTCTGATCCAGGCGGCGCTGAATTTGCCCGATGCGTTTGAGGAAACAACCATTCTGGGCGATCTGCCTCATGTCGCGCGGATCGCGGTGGACGCCGACCGCTTGGCAGTGCTGCTGGCCGACAGCGAGCACACGACGCTCTCCGACGGCCTCGGCCTGGGCGTGCCGGAGGCGTACCTGAATGTTTGCCAGGAGCAGTTTGCCCGGTTCTCACACGACGAGCGGCTGATGTACTTGGGCGACGAGGTGCTGTTGCGCGAGCGCCTGCCCGATATGCTGCGCTCTGCGATGCGTGTGCGCGAAGCCGAGGCCGCTGGCGCGTGGTCGTACCTGCGCCTGCCGCTGATGATCGATCAGCAGTTGATCGGTTTCGTGGCGCTGTTTTCGGACACGCCCGGGCGCTTCAATGGGGCGCACTTGCAGTTGGGGCGCCTGTTCGCGGCGCAGGTCTCGACCGCAGTTCGCAATATGCGGCTCGCTTTCCGGCTGAAGCGCGCCGAGCAGCGCCAGCAGGCGGTTGCCCAGGTCGCGCGCCTGATCGCCGACGACCTCACGCTCGATGCAGTCCTGACCCGGATTGTCGAGGAGGCAGTCGGGCTGGTCCAGGGACGGTTGGGGGCGGTGCTGCTGGTTCAGGGCGACGGCTCCCTGGCCGTCAGCGCAGTGTCCGGCGGGGATAAGTCATCTCTTGGCTCGCGGGTTGCCAGCGGGCGCGGGCAGGCGGGCCTGGTGGCGCTCTCCGGCCAGCCGAGCGTGATCACCGATTTCACTGGCTGGGAGCCGTCCCATCACGCCTTCGGGGGCAAACCGGCGGACGGGGAGATGCTGCTCACCGTGCCGCTCTATTACCGTTCGCGCGTCCTGGGCGTGTTGCAGGTGCTGGCGCCGCGCGCCACGCCGGGCGATGCTCAGCCGCCGCAGGACACCTTGATGATGCTGGCGCCTCAGGCGGCAACCGCGATCGCTAAAGCGCAGCTTCACGAGATTGTGCGGCAGGATCAGCAGCAGCTCCGCGCCATTTTGGAACACACGGCGGCGGCCATCGCGGTCTTTGACGCGACCGGGCGCCTGCTGATCGCTAACCCCGAAGCGCGCCGCGCGTTCGAGCGGGTTGGCTTCCAAATCGAGCCAGGGTCGGAGGTTTCCTTTCTCGATCTGGCTAAGGCGCGCTTTGGCGATGCGCTGCCGGTAGTCAAGCCGGGGACAATGCTCGAAGTCAGCCTCGGCGCGGCGGGCGAATACCTGCTGCATATCGCCGCCATCCAGCGTCCAAGTGGCGCCATCGATCGCTATGTCTGTGTCGGGCAGGATGTCTCGCAGCTTCGGCGGATCGAGCGCCTGAAGACTGATATGATCCACGTTCTCTCGCACGACCTGCGCAATCCGCTGGGGCTGGCGCGTGGCTCGCTCGAACTGCTCGACGAGCCGGACCTTCCCGCTGAGCAACGCGCTCAGTTGCGAAGCATGGTAGTCAACAGCCTGGAGCGGATGGACCAGTTAATCCAGGATGTGGTCGATCTGGAGCAGGCCGAGTCGCTGGGCGCGCAGTCGGCCACCCCGTTCGATCTGGCGGCGCTGGT
>JADLHR010000352.1 GCA_020848665.1 Anaerolineae bacterium | reverse complement strand
CGCTCGGAGAAGAACACATCTTCTTCCTGGCCGAGCCGGTCCGCCGCCTCGGACAGCGAGCGCGTGTCGGCCAGCAGGTGGGCGAGGCGGTCACGCAGAAGCTGCGTGTAGAGCATCTGCTTGGCGTATTCCCACTCATAAAGCGCCTTACCCTCGTCCAGCCCCTCGTAGCATTGCAGGCGGACCAGCTCGCGCCCGGTCGCTCCGGCCCAGGCTTTGCTCAGCTCGGTTTTGCCGACCCCCGCCGGGCCTTCCGCCAGCAGCGGCTTGCCAAGCGACTCGGCCAGAAACAATACCGTCGCGATCTCGTCGGTGGCGATGTACTGCTGGGCGTCCAGGGCGTGGCGTACATTCTCAACTGTGTCAAACATCCCAGCGTCTCCTCAGGTTTTCCGATACGGCGCGCGCAGCCCCCACCGGAGTTTTGACGATTACGCTTAATTTTATCAGGAATGGCGCGCGGCTGGAGAGCGACAACGAGCAGCCGAGAGCGGTCAGACGCAGCAAAAAGCAGCGAGGAACAGCGTTAGCTGCCTTTTGCTGCGCCTGGCTGTTGGCCGAAGGCGTGCGAGCCGCTACGCGCCCGGCGCCCGGTATCCGACGCGCCCGGCCCTGCGCAGAGCATCCAGTGTGTCGTCAACGGTCAGGAGGACTATCGTTTCGAACGCGCTGAGTGCGCCGCCGCCAGTAATCGCCAGCGCCACCGCCGCCATTGACACGTTATCCGGCGCCTCCCACAGCGTATAGCCGTCATGCGTGCCAAAGGCGTACCAGAACCCCACGAGCTTCCCGCCGACCGACTCGATGTACGACTGGGCGGCCTGCCGGCGATCTTCGGGGTGGCCGATCAGCCTGGCCCACGTCTCCGGTGTGTAGCTGAACCTGGATAGATAGAGCGGCATCGTCTTTCCCTCTTGCACGCTAATCCGTCTCAAGCTTATAATTATCAAGTATATAACATATTTTCAAAAATTACCGAATCTGGCGCAAAAGACGGCCGGCAGCTAACGGCAGCCTTTGACCGCTATTGGCTGTCTTTGCCAGAAATTTACAGGCTGTGAAGCTGAAATATCATACTATTACATAGAGTAGAGGATCCACAGGCAGCGGAGGCTCTCATATGACCCAGGACGCGATGCTTGACGATAATCTGCCGATCCCGGCGCAAGCGCCCGGCGAGACTCCGCCCGCGACGCATAGCCCGTCGCGGGGAGAGTCGATCCGGCGTTTTTTCCCGCACTCGTGGAAAGACCTGCTGGCGATCTCAATCGCGGTCGTTTCGCTGGCGATCTCGCTCAACACCAGCCAGAAGCAGGCGGAGCGCGACTATCGTCGCCAGCTTACCGATACGCTCGACCGCTACCTTCAAATCCAGGCGCAGCAGATCAATATCTTCCAGGAAATCCAGAGCAACCCCGACAATCTGCAGCTTCGTGAGTTTTCGCGCCAGGTCTATAACACCTTTGATATGCAGAACTCGGCCTTGCTTTCGCAGGCCGCCGATCTGGTCAGCCGCATCCCCGACGAGGTGGAGTGGGTCGATTACGCCACGCTCGCGCTCGGCTACGCATCAACCGGCGATATCATGACCGCCGACGAGTATTACCGGAGCGCGATCGGCGCCGCAAAGAACCACTACTCGATCGCGCGGGCGCGCAACATGTACGCGGCGTTCCTGTTCACCCAGCCGAACCGTGTCGAGGACGGGCGCGAGGAATACGAGGCGATCAACGCTCTGCTGCGTGATATGGATGTGGACGACGAGCTGCGGCTGACGTACCTGGTGGGCAACGACCTGTACTGGGCCAAATCCGAAGCCAACCTCGGCAACCTGGATGAGGCGGACGGCGTGCTCACCGATGCCTGCGAGATCGCGCAGACCTCGACCCTGCCGCGCAACCGGGACGGGTTGATCGCGGGCATCAACGAGACCTGGGCGCTGGTGCACCAGATCGGATTCGGCCAGTTCGGCGGCGGGCTGTTCTGTCAGTAGAGCAGCGAAAGGCAGCAAAGAGCAGAGAAGAGCAGAAAAGAACAGGAAAGAACAGCAAAGAGCAGAAAAGAGCAGCGACGAGCAGAGAAGAACAACCAGGTGCTCCCGGTTCTTTCTTCACTGTTTTGTCTGTTCTTATCTGCTCTTATCTGCTTTTGTCTGCCTTTAGCTTGTCTTTGTCTGTTTTTCGCTGCTTTTGCCTGCTTTCAGCTATTCTGCGCTAACCGCTGAATCAGGCCGTCGAGCATCCGCCGGACTTCGATGATGCGTTGCTGTATTTCTTGATAAGTGGCGGTGTCGAGCAAATCGAGATCGCGGCAGAGCAAGAAGTGGTACTCCAACTCGCTGGCGGACCCCATCGCGATCCACAAAAAACGCGTTAGCTCGGCGTTGCCGTGCCGACCAGAGCCTTCGGCGATATTAGCCGGAATGGAGGCAGCAGCTCGTCGCATCTGGCTGGACAACCCAAATCGTTCTTCCTGTGGAAAGTCGGATGTGAGACGGTAGGTATCCAGCGTGAGCTGATGCGCCTTTTTCCAGACATGAAACGCTCTAAAATCACGCATACCGAACCCTTCGGAAGCGATAAAGTCTTTTTGCTCTTAGTATTAACTTGCCGGCCCACTCGCGCAGGCGGCGAAGAAGTGAAAGAGCGGCAAAGAGCAGCGAAGACCAGAAAAGAGCAGAAAAGAACAACCCGGTGCTCCTGCTGCTTTTTTTCACTGTTTTTGTCTGCTCTTCTCTGCCTTTCTCTGTTTTTGTCTGTTTTTTTCTGCCCTTCTCTACTCTTTGCTGCCTTCGGCTACCACCGCTGATGCACCTGCTCGCGGATATACGCGTCGTAGACCTGGCGCACGTAGGCCATGTCCTTCTCGCTGAGCGCGGGCAGATCGGCGGCCCCGACGTTGTCCTCCACCTGGGCCGGGCGTTTCGCGCCAGGGATGACGCACGACACCGCGTCGAACATCAGAATCCAGCGCAGCGCGAGCTGGGCCAGCGTCGCGCCGTCCGGCACCAGCCTGCGCAGCGCCTCGACCGCTTCCAGCCCGCTCTCGTAATCCACGCCGGAGAACGTCTCGCCCCGGTCAAACGACCCACCCTGGCGGTTGTACTGGCGGTGATCGCCGGCGGAGAAGACGGTCTCGCGCGTCATCTTGCCGGTCAGCAGCCCGCTCGCCAGCGGAACACGCGCCAGAATCCCGACCTGGCGCGCCTGCGCCTCGCGGAAGAACAGCTCGGCGGGGCGGTGGCGGAACATGTTGAAGATGATCTGCACCGTCTTGACGTTGGGGTACTCAATCGCCTTGAGCGCCTCCTCGACTTTCTCCACGCTAACGCCGTAATGCCGGATTTTCCCGGCCTGAACGAGATCATCCAGCGCGCCGAAGACTTCCGGGCGATAGTAGACCTCGGTCGGCGGACAGTGAAGCTGCACCAGGTCCAGCGCGTCGGTGTCGAGGTTTTGCAGGCTGCGTTCGACAAAGCGCGTCAGGTTCTCGGCAGTGTAACCGTCCGCCACGTGCGGAGTGAGCCGCCGCCCGGCTTTGGTCGCCACGCGGACCGTCTCGCTGCGCGCTTTGAGCACCTGCGCGATCAGGCGCTCGCTGTGGCCGTCGCCGTAGACATCGGCGGTGTCGATGAAGTTCACGCCCAGGTCAATCGCGCGGTGCAGCGCGGCGATCGACTCGCGGTCGTCGGTCGCGCCCCACGCGCTGCCGATCGCCCACGCGCCAAAGCTGACCTCGGACACCTTCCAGCCAGTGCGCCCCAGTTCCCGGTAGTTCATGCTGCTTGCTCCCTCATGCGCGCTGTTGTGCCATATCTTCCGCATCTTCCGCGTGTCTATTGTGACCCGTTCGTGCGGACCGCGCATGTTTTTGTTATCTTCAGCGAAGAACAGCAAAGAGCAGCAGAGAACAGCCAGGTGCAGCGAAGAGCAGCGAAGACCGTTTCTGGCTGCTTTTAGCTGCCCTTAGCTGCCCTTAGCTGCCTTTCGCTGCCTTTCAAAGGAGCCAACCATGCACGCTGAACAGACCCCCCTCACCGGGGCCGAGCAGATCGCCTGGGACCTGAGCGACCTCTACGCCGGGATCGATGACCCGGCGCTGAGCGCTGACATGCAGCGCGCCGACGAGGACGCCGCCGCGCTGGAGCGCGACTATCGCGGGGACGTGGCGACGCTTGCGCCTGACGAGCTGGCCGAGGCGATCGCCCGCTATGAGGCCATCGTCGAGGCGGCCACAAAAATTGAGTCCTTCGCCCACCTGATCTGGTCTACCGACACCGCCAACCCGCGTTATGGCGCGCTGCTTCAGAAGGCGGCGGAGTGGTCGTCGCAGCTTCAGCAGAAGCTTGTCTTCTTCACGCTGGAGTGGGTCAACGCGCCGGACCACGTCGCGCACCGCCTGATCGAAGCGCCGGAGCTGGCCCATTACCGGCACTGGCTGGAGGTGGCGCGGCTCTATCAGCCGCACATGCTCAGCGAGGCCGAGGAGAAGCTTCTGGCGGAGAAAGCCGTCACCGGGCGCGAGGCGTGGGTGCGCTTCTTCACCGAGCTGCGCGGCAGCGCGCGCTACACGCTCGACGGCCAGTCGCTGAACGAGTCCGCTGCCCTGGCGCGGCTGTACGACACCGACCGCGACGTGCGCCGCCGCGCAGCCGCCGCGCTGACCGAGGGCCTGCGCGCGAACCTGCCCGCGGCGACCTTCATCTTCAACACGCTCGCCGCCGACAAAGCGTCCGATGACCGGCTGCGGCGCTATCCCAGCTGGATCGCCTCGCGCAACCTGTCGAACGAGGTCAGCGACGAGACGGTCGAGGCGCTGATCGCCGCCGTCACGGCGCGCTATGACATCGTGGCGCGCTATTACGCCCTCAAGCGCCGCGTCCTGGGGCTGGACGAATTGACCGACTACGACCGCTACGCGCCGCTGCCCGCCGCCGCCGCGTCGTACCAGTGGGACGAGGCGCGTGAGACGGTCCTGCGAGCCTACGCGCGCTTTCACCCGGAAGTGGCGCGCATCGCGGGCCAGTTCTTCGAGCGGCGCTGGATCGACGCCGCCGAGCGTCCGAACAAGCGCGGCGGAGCCTACAGCGCCAGCACCGTTCCGTCTGTGCACCCTTATGTTTTTATGAACTACACGGGCCGGGCGCGTGACGTGATGACCCTGGCGCACGAATTGGGTCACGGCGTGCACCAGTACCTCTCGCGCGAGCAGGGGATGCTGCAAGCCCATACCCCGCTGACGACCGCCGAGATGGCCTCGACCTTCGGCGAGATGCTGGTTTTCACCGATCTGATGGCGCAGCAGAGCGATCCGGGGGTGCGGCTGGCCCTGCTCGGCCACAAGCTGGAAGATTCGTTCGCAACGATCTTCCGCCAGGTATCGATGAATCGCTTCGAGCACGGGATGCACACCGCTCGCCGCGCAGAAGGCGAGCTGACCGCCGAGCGCCTGGGAGGCATCTGGCTGGAAACGCAGCGCGCCATGTTCGGCGACAGCGTGCGCCTGACCGACGATTACGGCGTGTGGTGGAGCTACATCCCGCACTTCCTGCACACACCCGGCTACGTCTACGCCTATGCTTTCGGGGAACTGCTGGTGCTGGCGCTGTTCGCGATCTACCGCGAGCAGGGCGCCGGTTTCGCGCCGCGTTACCTGGACGTGCTGCGCGCCGGTGGGTCCGACTGGCCGGAGAAGGTGCTCGCGCCGCTGGGCGTGGACCTGACCGATCCGGGCTTCTGGCAGCACGGCCTGGACGAGCTGGACGCGATGGTCACGCAGGCGGAGGAGATCAGCTAAGGGCAGCGAAGAACAGCAGAGAACGGCGAAAGGCAGCTAAAAACAAACCGGCTGTCTTTTGCTGTCTCCGACAGCCGGGCGCTGCCCTTTGCCGCTTTTTCGTGCTATCTTTTCCTCAGCGGAAAGGAGCGCCCGATGCTGCGCCGTCTTGTGCTCATTCTCATCCTTTGCGCGCTGCTCGGCGCGCTGGCT
>JADLHR010000351.1 GCA_020848665.1 Anaerolineae bacterium | reverse complement strand
CCGCCTGCGACCAGATTCACCCGATTATTGCCAACTGGTACAAAGAACTTATGGGAGGCGATCCTCCCGAAGCGCGTGACTCGGTCTGGCAGGCGCTTCAATGCCTGACCACCGAAGTGTTGAACGACATCCCGCTCTCGTTGGTTGAGGTATTGTCTTCGAAAGAGCTTGACGAGGACCTCGCGGACTGGGTGACCGAGATTCTGCTGGTTGGACGCGCGTTTCAGATGGGGCTGGACAGCGGGCGGCTGGACGATTTGTAGGCTGTAGGCTGCTTCTGCTGCCTCACCGTAACATAAATTCGGGCGGACTCACACGGTCCGCCCGATTAGTTGCGGTGACTGCGGTCAGACAGGCGGCTGGTCTGCGCAGGTCAGTCAGTCAGCTCGATCTGGCGTTCTGGCAGAGGCGGGGCGGCTTGCTCCAGCGCGGCGAAGGCCAGCAGCGCCAGCGCGACGATCGCCAGGAACCCGACGCCTGTCCCCAGCAGCGTGAGGAAGGGCAGCCCCAGCACAACCCCCGCTACGATGAACGGAAATACGCTGGCGACTCCGGCGCAGGCCAGAGTATGCAGCGCCTCGGACGCCGCGCCGCCGCGCAGCCCCTGTTCTTTCTTCGAGTCGCGCGCCAGCCGGACGCCAATCGCCAGCCCCAGCGCGATCCCGATCAGTACGGCCAACAGCCAGTCGCTCATGCGCTTAGCCTCTTAAAACAACGTGTAGATCAGCGGGCCACCGCCGCTGGTCGAGCCGAGCACGATCACGATCGCGAAGACGATCAGCGCGATGATCATCGGAATCAGCCACCACATCTTGGCGGCCCACAGAAACGCGAACAGTTCGCCCAGGATACCCAGGCGGGCCTTGGCTCCGGCGAGCTTGCCGGGCTGTGTGCGGGTGCGTTCAGTCTTGCTCATTTCCCCTGTCCGTCCTTGCCGATCAGGTACGATCCCATCATCAGCCAGTCGATCCCGCTGTTGCTGAAGGTCCACCAGGCATTGGCGGGTGTGCTGACGATCGGCTCGCCGCGCAGGTTGAACGACGTGTTCATCAGGATCGGCACGCCGGTCGCCTGCCCGAAGCGGTGCACCAGCTCGTAATAGCGCGGGTTGGTCTGGCGGTCGATAGTTTGCAGGCGTCCGGTGCCGCCTTCGTGCGTGGTCGCCTGCGCCACGTCGAGCTTATCCTCGTGGATCGGGCTGACAGCCAGCATGAAGCGCGGCAGATAAGCGTTTTCCACGTTCGGGTAGGCGAAATAGTCCGGCGCATCCTCACACGTCACGACCGGCGCGAACGGGCGGAATGGCTCGCGGAACTTGATCTTGGTGTTGACGATCTCTTTCATCTCGGCGCGGCGCGGATCGGCCACGATGCTGCGGTTGCCTAGCGCGCGCGGCCCCCACTCGAAGCGGCCCTGGAACAGCCCGATCACCTTCTGATCGAGGATTTCCTGCACGACGCGGTCGATCAGTTGATCGTCGTCGGCGCCGTAATAGGTGTAAGGGATGCCTTCGGCGTCGAGGAACGCGCCGATCGCGGCGTCATCGTAGTCTTCGCCGTAGTAGGCGTGCGACATGATCATGTGGCGCGGCTGGCCGAGCACCATGTGATAGGCCCACAGCGCCGCGCCGAGCGCGCCGCCGTCGTCACCCGCTGCCGGTTGGATGTAGATGTCTTCGAAGGGGGTCTGCGTCAGGATTTTGTAGTTGGCGACGCTGTTGAGCGCCACGCCGCCCGCCATCACCAGGTATTTCGCCTGTGTGCGCGCGTGGAGCGCGTTCGCCATGTTGATCAGGGCTTCCTCGGTTACGGCCTGGATGCTGGCCGCCACGTCGGCGTAATACTGGTTGCGGCGCAGCGCCTCGGTCTCTCCAGCGCGGGATGGGTCGCTCCGGGCGGTGAAAAAGTCGTCGCTGTGGACGCGCGGCGCACCAAACAGCTTCAGGAAACGTCCGTTGATGCTCTGGCTGGCCGAGTGGTGAAACGCGAAATAATCCATGTTCAGCTCAAAGCTGCCATCAGCGTTGAGCGTGATAAGCTGCTTGACCTTGTCCACGTAACGCGGCTCGCCATAGGGCGCCATACCCATGACCTTGTATTCGCCGCTGTTGACATGAAAGCCGAGAAATGCGGTGAACGCTGAATAGAGCAGGCCGAGCGAATGCGGGAAACGCTGCTCCCAGAACAGGTCAATTGTGTTCGGCGCAGAGCCGTCCCACGGCCCGCGTGCGAAGCCGAGCGTGGTCGTGGTCCACTCGCCCACGCCGTCCACCGTGATCACCGCCGCCTCGTCGTAAGGTGAGGCGAAGAAGGCGCTGGCCGCGTGCGCCAGGTGATGGTCGCAGAACAGCACCTGCTCCGGGCGCACGCCGAGGTGCTGCTGGAGCAGGCTCTTAATCCAGAACTTCTCGCCGACGTAGGCGGTTACCGCCTCGCGCCAGAAGTCCCACGAGCGTGGGAAGGTGCTCAGCGCGGTTTGCAGGATGCGCCCAACCTTGACCATCGGCTTCTCATAGAACACCACGTAGTCGAGATCGTGGCCGGTGATCCCGCCGCGCTCCAGGCAGAAATCGATCGCGCCGTGCGGAAAGCCGCTGTCGTGCTTTTTGCGCGAGATGCGTTCTTCCATCGACGCGGCCACCAGCGCGCCATCGCGCAGCAGCGCCGCCGCCGAGTCATGATAAAAACACGAGATACCCAGAATATCCATACGGCTAGAACTGCTTTCGCGCTTCGTCGAGCGTGCTGACTACCGGCGCGCGGTCCAGCCAGCGGCGCGGTGCGCGGCGCAGGTGAAGCGGATCGCTGAACAGGCGGACGCCAACGGCAAAGGGGACGAAAATCGTGCAGTAGAACAGAACGGCAAACAGACGCCCCTGGAAGTCACCATACACTTCACCGATGATCTTCCAGCGGTCCCAGGCGGTGCGGATTAACTCTCCCACAACGGTGTCCCCCAGCGACTTTCGCATGCGCGCCGGGGCCGTTGATGATCCCGGTGCGGGGCGCATCGGGCGCGCGGCCTCGCGGGCGTGCCCAAAACGCGCTGTGAATTATAATGAGCGCACCAGGGCTGTCAATAGCGCACGGTCCGCGCGCCGCGCCGCCGCACCCCCGCTTTTCCCGCTATTGCGCCCGCTTGACAAGGGATCGGCGCTGTGCTACAGTACCGGCGACAAGCATAAATGAACGCTTGCCTTATTGATTCAATCTTAAGTGAAGCCTCGTGAGACGTGCCCGACTCTCGCTCCGGCCACAGGGAGGCGCGATCCGAGCGGTTGGCGTCTGATCAGGAGAGACCTGGTGGTCAAATCACGGAACGAGCAGCTCGTGGAACGCTTGCGCGACTTGCAGATCAGCTCGCCAGATGTCGAGGCAGCGGCGATTGTCAGCGTCGATGGCCTGAGTATCGCCTCGTCGCTGCCCTCCAACATCGAAGAGGACCGTGTCTCGGCTATGTCGGCGGCGATGCTCTCGCTCGGCGAGCGGATCGCATCCGAGCTGGGACGCGGCGCGCTGGAACAGGTCTACGTCAAGGGCGAGCGCGGCTTTGTGATTCTCAGCGCGGTTGGTGAAGAGGCGGTGCTGACCGTTCTGGCGCGCCAGCAGGCCAAGCTCGGCCTGATTTTTCTCGACATGAGCCGCGCCGTGAAGGAGCTTGCCAAGCTCGTCTAGCGGCGGCGCTGCCTGTTGCGGCGCAGGGCTGCCCCAGGCGTCTGGCGGCGTGGGGGCCGTATACGCCCTGCCCGATCGTTTTTTTTCGCGGAGCGCGCGACGATCCACCTCCCTTCGAAACACCGGACGCCAGCGGCTGATCCGCTGGCCGGCCGCCACGCGGCACCTGGCAGGGGGCCAGTTGTGAGCGAACATCCCAGCCAACAACCGAGCGAATCACCACGCTTACTGATTGTCGAGGACGATCCCGATCTGGCCGAGATGCTGATGTCGTATTTCCGTATACACGGGTACGAGGTCACCAGCGCGGCCTGGGGCGAAGAAGCGATGCGGCTCTCGCAAGCAGCCCCGCCCGACCTCGCTATTCTCGACATCCGCCTGCCCGACATCGACGGTTATGACGTGTGCCGCCGCCTGCGCACCCAGCGGCGGACACAGGACGTGCCGGTGATCTTCCTGACCGAAAAGCGTGACCGCGTCGATAAGCTGGCCGGGCTGGAGCTTGGCGTCGTGGACTACATCACCAAGCCCTTCGATATTCAGGAGCTGCGGCTGCGCGTGCGCAACACGCTACGCCGCGCGGCCCACGCTGCGCAGGTTAACTCGGTGACACACCTGCCGGAAGGCGCCGCCGTCGCCGAGCGGGTGGCGGCGCTGCTTCACGGGAGCGAAGCGTGGAGCGCAGTCGAGATCGCGGTCGAGGGACTGCCGGTCTTCCGCGAGCGATACGGATTTGTTGCGGCGGATGATGTGCTGAGAGCAGTCGCGCTGATGATCGGCAATGCGCTGCGCGACCGCCCGCGCGAGGCGGATTTCGCCGGGCATCTCGACGCGCATACCTTTGTGATCCTGACTGGCAACGCGCACGCGGGTTTGCTGCGCGAGCGGCTGGAAGCCCGCCTTCAGCAGTCGATCGCGTTCTTCTACCCGCTGAGGGACCGCGAGCACGACCACGAGCAGGCCCGTGCCCACCGGGGCGGCCCCGCGCTGCGGCTGTTCATCAGCCAGCTTGAGTCCGGCGCCGGTCCGTTTGCCGATGTGAGCGCCCTGCGCCGCACGCTTGAAGCCCGGCGCGTGCTGGCAGCCGAGTAGACGGAGCGAGTGATCGGTGGCCGGTGAGCGCGTGCTGTTCGTCGAAGACGCGGACGAGATCCGGCATTTTCTGGCCGAGATCCTCACGTCCGCCGGGTACGATGTCCTGACAGGCGCTGATGGGGCCGAGGGCTACGCGCTGGCGCGCGATTTGCGCCCGGACCTGCTGATCGCGGATTATTTGATGCCTGGCATGACCGGGCTGGAGATGCTTGCGGCGCTGCGCAGCGAAGGGCTGCAATTCCCCTTTATCCTGATCACCGCCGAGGGGTCAGAGGCGCTGGCTGTCGAGGCGCTGCGCCTCGGCGTCAACGACTATCTGATCAAGCCGTTCGAGCCGGACGATCTGCTCCAGGCGGCGGCGCGCGTTCTGCGTGAGCACTGGACGCGGCAGATCACTGACCATATCCCGCGCCAGCTTCTCGCCGCCAACCGCCAGCTTGAGCAGCGTCTGCACGATCTCGATACGCTGGTCCAGCTCGGCCAGCGCGTTTCGTCCACACTGGACCTTCAGCCGGTGCTCGATCACGTTGTCCAGGCGGCGAAGACCATTACCCGCGCCGAAAGCAGCATTCTGCTGCTGGCCGAAGATGGATCGTCCGACCTGTACCTGTACGCTGCGACCCAGTTGCTGGCGGATCGGGCCGAGGCGCGGCGGGTGCTGGTGTCGGACAGCGCCGCCGGAGAGGTGATGCGCCGCCGCACGCTCCTGGTGCTGACCGATGTGCGCGCATCCCAGCCAGGAACCGATTACTTCTTCCGCGACCTGGCCTATGTCCCGCTGTTAAGGCAGGGCCGCGCCATCGGCGTGCTGGGCGTGGTCAACCAGCAGATCAGCGCGGGCTTCGAGCCGGGGACGCTCCAGCTACTGAGCGTGCTGAGTGATTTCGCCGCAATCGCGATTGCCAACGCGCAATCGTATACTGCTGCCGTTCATGAGCGCGACACGCTCGACACCGTGCTGACTGACACCGAAGACGCGATCATCGTGGTCGATACGCAGGGGCACGTGCTGCTCTGCAACCCGGCGGCGTGCCGCACCTTCGGCCTGGATCAGAGCAGCGTTATCGGGCAGCGGCTGGATGATGTGACCGATCATGACGGCCTGCGTGAGTTGTATGCCAAAGAAGCTCGCGCCAGCCGCCTGCGCACCACCGAGCTAACCGTCGCGGACGGGCAGCGCATCCTCAACGCGCACCTGACGATCGTCCCTGGCGTGGGCAAGATCGGCGTGATGCAGGACATTACCCACCTGAAGGAGCTGGATCGCATCAAGAGCGAGTTCGTCACGACTG
>JADLHR010000350.1 GCA_020848665.1 Anaerolineae bacterium | reverse complement strand
CCTTCGCCAAGCCGCACGGCGCGCGCGTCGTCGCGGTCTGGCGCGTCAGCCGCGAGGAGTGAGCGCCGGAACTTGTCGCAATTCGCCAATGTGAAGCATAATGCTACGGTGATGTGGCGGCCCCTCGGTTCGGCGGCGCGCCGGAAGACTCAAGGCAGGAGATAGCGACGATGGCCTCTCAACTGCACGACGCGGTCCAACTGGCGCAGACCGGGCGCCGCCAGGAAGCCCGCCGCCTGTTGTGGCAGGTAGTCCAGAGCGAGCCGAACAACGAGATCGCCTGGCTGTGGCTGGCGTCGGTGGCCGCCGATCTGCCCGAATACGAGCGCGCGCTGACCGAGGTCCTGCGCGTCAGTCCGGGCAACCAGCAGGCGCGCCAGCTTCTGGCCCAGTTCCGCGAGCAGTACAGCGTCGCGCCCGCGCCGACGCCCTACGCCTCGCAGCCGTCGCCGCAGACGCCGCCGCCCGGCTATTACCCGCCTGCCCAGCCACAGCCGCCCGCCGCCTACGGCTATCCCGCCGCGCCCGGCCCCTACGCGCCAGAATATCGCTCACCGACCCCAGCCCCGCAGCCTGCGCCCGCCGCGCGTGGATCGCGCTTTCCCGGCTGCCTGCTGCCGATGGGCTGCGGCTGCGGCGGCGGCTGCCTGCGCGGCTGCCTGCTGACCGTGTTCCTGTTCGTGATCCTTCCGGCGGCGCTGTGCGGCGGGCTGAGCTTCGCGCGCTTCAGCCTCGGCCCGGCGGACCTGCTCCTGCAATACCTGCCCGGCGATTTCGGGCGCAAGGATGTCGATTTCACAGTCGAGGCGCCCGCCGCATCCGGCCTGCAAACCGGGCGCTACGCCGTCGAGGTGACTGTCCCGCGAAGCTGGTTCCCTGCTGTGCCGCAGAATCAGTGGTGGACCATCGGGCGTGACCTGCTGGACGATTTCGTGACGCTCGATGCGGCCAACGCGAGCTGGCGCGACCTCGAAACTGACCTCGACGCCAGCCCGACGCCGCCGGTGCATATCGTCGAGATGAACCCGTTCCGGCTGACATCGGACGGCGGCCAGATTCTGCTGACCTTCCTGGATGTCGCCAGCGCGGACACGGCATGCAGCGTCGTCGAACCCGGCCTGCCGCCTGATGCGTCCCCCGTGCGGCGCGGATCGCGCTGCGGCGTGCGCACCGACACGACCGAGCCATCAGGCGGGCGCGTGTTCCAGGACTTCGACGGCCCCAACGAGGTGCGTGTCATCACCTTCAGCGTCCCGGTGGACGACAGCCGCGCTGCGAACTGGCAGTTGGAGCTGCCTGCCGGTCTCTACGCCACCTTTGAGGACGACATCGCGCGCATTATCGAGAGCGCCGAGGTCGCGGTGCGGTAAAGGCAGCAAAAAGCAGCAAAAAGTAGCAGAGAGCAGCAGAGAGCAGCTGAACACAGCTAAAAGCAGCTTAAAGACTGTTCGATCTACCCTTAGCTGCTCTTAGCTGCCCTTAGCTGCTCTATGCGTCCTGCCCAATTGACAGCGCCTCTGGGTCGATGTATAAACCAGCCGGATTCGTTCCAAACGAGCGGGCTTCTGCTCGCTCAAGGAGAGCAGGGCCATGTTTCGACGTATCGCTGTGATGACCAGCGGCGGAGACGCACCGGGCATGAATCCCGCTGTGCGCGCTGTGGTACGCACAGCTACCAGCAAAGGGGTTGAGGTTTTCGGCATCCGCCAGGCGTTCGCCGGGCTGCTCGCCGGTGATTTTGAGCGCATGACCAGCCGCGACGTGAGCGGCATTATGCAGCGCGGCGGGACGATTCTTCAGACCGCGCGCAACCAGGAATTTGAGACGCCGGCCGGCCAGAAGCGCGCTCTGCGCCGCCTCAACGAGCACGGGATCGAGGGCCTGGTTGTGATCGGCGGCGACGGCAGCCTGCGCGGGGCGCAGGCGCTGCACCAGCTCGGCTTTCCGGTGGTGGGCGTCCCCGGCAGCATCGACAACGACATCTGGGGTACCAACATGAGCATCGGGGTCGATACCGCGCTCAATACCATTCTCGACGCGGTGGACAAGCTGCGCGACACCGCCGCCAGCCACGAGCGCTGCTTCCTGCTCGAAGTTATGGGGCGCAACTGCGGCTATCTGGCGACGATGGGCGGCATCCTCGGTGGCGCGGAGTTCATCGTTATCCCGGAACATCCGACCACGCTCGAGGAGATCGGCAAGACCCTGGAAGAGGCCTACATGCGCGGCAAGAGCCACGCGATGGGCGTAGTCGCCGAAGGCGCCAACCTGAAAACGCATGAGATCGCCGAATACCTCGAAAACCACGAAGTCGGCTTCGAAGTGCGCGTGACCTCGCTCGGCCACGTCGTGCGCGGCGGCAAGCCCAGCGCCTTCGACCGGCTGCTGGCAACCCGCATGGGCGTCGCGGCGGTTGAGTATCTGCTGGGCGGCGAAACCGGGATTATGGTCGGGCTGCACGGGCGCGATGTCGGCACTGTGACGCTGCTCGATGCCACCACACACGAACGCTCGATCACCGATAGCTACGTTGAGATGGCGGGGATGCTCGCCAAGTAGCCGGGCGAGAAGTGAAGCCTGGCCCGCACGAGCGCCGATCCCGATCGAAGCAGCACTAAAAGGGCGGCGTTTTTTGTGATAAATGTCAAGAGCGGAGCCGCAGCCCGGCTGGTATAATGGCAACGTGTGGGCCTGGTCATCATCTTTGCCCCGTTCGCTCCACGTCACAGCGGTCTGCACCAGCCCTGGATCACTGATTAAGTGGCTTGCCGCCACCGAATGTTTGCAGCAAGAGGGAGGCATCAATGTTACGTATTGGCGTGCTCACCGGCGGTGGCGATGTCCCGGGCCTGAACCCGTGCATCAAGCAGATCGTCTATCGTGCGGTTGACGCTGGACACGAGGTTGTTGGCATCCGCCGGGGCTGGGCCGGGCTGCTCAACTACAACGTGGACGCGACCGAAGCCGAAAAACTGAAGTGGATTATCCCGCTGAACAAGAACGCCGTCCGCACGGTGGACCGCACCGGCGGGACTTTCCTGCACACCTCGCGCACCAACCCGTCCAACGTGTTGATCGGCCAGGTTCCGGAATTCCTGGCGAACGAGGATGTTCCAACCCACAAGGACAAGCATAACCGTGACGTGGCGGACTACACCGCCCATGTGCTCGGCGTGCTGGAACACCTGGGGATCGACGTGCTGATCCCGATCGGCGGTGACGATACGCTTAGCTACGGCGAGCGCATGCACCGCGAGGGTGTTAAGGTCGTCGCCATCCCGAAAACGATGGATAACGACGTGTACGGGACTGACTACTGCATCGGCTTTTCGACCGCCGTCACGCGCTCGGTAGAGTTTATCCACAACCTGCGCACCAGCGCCGGTTCGCACGAGCGGATCGCAGTCGTCGAGCTGTTCGGGCGCAACTCCGGCGAAACTTCGCTGATCGCCGCCTATTTGGCTGGCGTGGACCGCGCCATCATCTCCGAGGTGCCGTTCGACCCCAAGCGCCTCGCCGAGATGATCGTGGAAGACAAGCACATCAACCCCAGCAACTACGCGATGCTGACCGTTTCGGAAGGCGCGCGCATGATCGAGGGCGAGATTATCCAGACCGGCGAGGCCGACGCCTACGGGCACAAGAAGCTGGGTGGCATCGGCGCGGTTCTCGGCAGTATGCTCACCGACCTGACCGGCGAGAACATCATCTACCAGCAGCTTGCCTACCTGATGCGCTCCGGCGCGCCGGACTCGCTGGACCTGATGGTGGCGGCCAACTACGCGCAGATGGCGATGAGCCTTGTCGAGCAGGGGCGCTTTGGCCGGATGGTTGCGCTTCAGCGCGGGCTGTATACCGACATCAACATGAACACGATCATGCAGGGTATCAAGCGCGTAAATGTGGCCGAGCTGTACGATGTGGGGCAGTATCGTCCGAAAATCCGCCACGTCTTCGGCATGCCGATGTTCCTGATGTAATCTTGCTGTAACCCTGCCGTAATCCTGCCATAAGCTGTACGAGCCGTTATTTCGAAGCGGGGCGCGCAACAGGCGCTCCGCTTTTTGATCGCCCGCGCGAGGACACCGATCGTGCTACAATTCCGAGCCAGCGCCGGTGTTCAGACAGGGAGCATGCACATATGGAATACAAAATTAACGGCACCGTGATGCAGTCGCTCGAGATCACGCTGACCCAGGGCGAGGCGATCTACACCGAATCGGGCGGGATGGCGTGGATGAGCGACGGGCTGGACATGAAGACCAGTGGGCGCGGCGGGATTGGCAAGTCGCTGGGCCGGATGCTGGCGGGCGAAAGCCTGTTCCTGACGACCTACACCTGTACCGCGCCGCAGGCGATGATCACCTTCACGACCGAAAGCCCCGGCAAGGTGCTGCCCGTCCCGCTGCGTGAGGGCTACAGCATGATCTGCCAGAAAGACGCCTTCATGTGCGCCGAGGACTCGGTTGACCTGGCGATGCACTTCCGCAAGCGGCTCGGCACGGGTCTGTTTGGCGGCGAGGGGTTCATCCTGCAAAAGCTGACTGGCCCCGGCACAGCCTTCGTCGAGATCGCGGGTGAGGTGCAGATGTACGATTTGCAGCCTGGTCAGCGCCTGCGGATCGATCCCGGCCACATTGCGATGTACGAGCCGACTTGCGACTACGACATCGAGATGGTGAAGGGCCTGATGAACTGGATCGGCGGTGGGGAAGGGCTGTTCCTGGCGACGATCACCGGCCCTGGCAAGGTCTGGCTGCAAACCATGCCGATCACCAACCTGGCGGCCAAGCTGCGCCAGTACCTGCCCAAGTCATCGTAAGCGAGCCTGTCCACGAAAAAAGACCGGGACGGATCATGTGATCCGCCCCGGCAGCGCGGCATGTTCCCGGTTGAGTAGTGGTGGTGTCGCGCCGGGGCCGCGCCGGATGCTGCGAGCTATCCTGTCAGCCGTCCATGTCGCCGGAGCCGTGCTCCGCGCCGTGATCCTCGGCGGCGACATCAACTACGCGCGCGTTCAGCACGCGCACCAGGTCGGCAACCGGCACTTTGACGTTGACTCCGCGCTCGCCGCCGTTGACCAGGATCGCGTCGAACTGCTGCGCGCTCTCGTCGAGATAGACGCCCCAGCGTTTGTGCGTCAGCGCCAGCGCGCCGATCCCGCCCTTTCGCAGGCCGGTAGCGGCCTCGGCGCCGCGCTGCGTCGTCAGCGTCGCCTTCTTCTCGCCGATGGCGCGGGCGAACTTCTTGAGGTCCAGCGACCGCCCGGCCGGGACCATTACCAGCGCGTGATCGCCCTTGCCAAGCTGCACGACCAGCGTCTTGAAGACCTGCTCGACGGGCTGGCCCATCGCTTCGGCGGCGTGGACGCCATCCAGAATCGTCGGGTCGTAGCTAAAAGTCTCATAGGCGACGCCCTGGGTGTCGAGTAAGCGCATCGCGTTCAGCTTCTTGTGCTCTTGTGCCATGCGAGAACCATCCTGTCTGGTTGCCAGCGAGACGCGCCGCTTCAGAGATCAGGGGCGGGCGCCCCGCTATACGTCGTCGCGGATGCCGTCGCCCAGATAGCCGACGACGGCGCCTTGCAGGTCCGTCAGCGCGTGGCCGTCGAGCAGCCAGCGCCGCGTTTCCTTGAGATCGTAGATCACCCCGTCACGCAGCAGCCCCGTCTGCACGCCCTCGACATCATAGAGGCGATCCCCTTCGACATAGCCCAGCCGTTCCCCGTTGCGGTCAAAGACCCCTTGTCGTGTCATGACCTCTGCTCCCTTCTACCCATCGAGTTCAGGCGATCAGGTACGCTTCAGCGAACCACGAACAGACCGTCGCGGAATGACGCGGCGCGCTACCAGGCAGCATTTCGCGCTGGCAGCGGGCGTTCTAACCGTATTATAGGCCGTTTTCGGCGGGTGCGACCAGTGTGATCTCAGGCGCGGGCGCGCTGCGGCTCGGCTGCCAGGGGCAGCGTGAAGTGAAAAGTCGTGCCCTCGTTCAGCACGCTCTCGACCCACACGCGCCCGCCGTGCTGCTCGATCAGCCCGCGCGTAATTGCCAGCCCCAGGCCCGTCCCCGGCTGGTCGCGGGTGCGCGCGTCTTCGCTGCGGAAGTACGGCACGAAAAGCTGCGCCAGGTCGTCTTCGCTCATACCGATGCCCGTGTCGCGGATTGCGCAGTGAACCACCTGCGGCGCGCCCTGCGGGTCCCAGATATTGCGCGCGACCTGCGCCGCAATCGTGATCGTGCCCCCTTCGCCGGTGTATTTGTTCGCGTTCGAGACGAAGTTGGTCATAATCTGGATCAGGCGATTGAAATCTCCCGCGACCGGCGGCAGATCGTCCGGTACGTCGAGCGCCAGGGTCTGCTCCTTGTCTTCGATCAGGCGCTGCTGGGCGCGCAGCGTCTCGGCCAGCGCCTCGCGCAGATTGACCGGCGCGATCTCCAGCCGCAGGTTGTTGGTCTGCTGCTTGGTCAGGTCGTTGAGGTCGCTGACCAGCGTTTCCATGCGCATGACATTGTTGAAGATCGTGTTGAGGAAGCCCGCCTGCTGCTCGTTGACCGGCCCGACCACGCCTTTGAGCAGCAGATCGGTGTAGCCGCGCATACTGGTCATCGGGTTCTTGAGTTCATGGGCGACAATGCTCACAAACTCGCTGCGCGCTTCGTTGGCGCGGGTCAGCTCCTGAAACAGCCGGGCGTTGACGATCGCCGGGCTGGCGTGCTCCGCCAGGCGCGCGACGAAGTCGAGATCGAGCAGGTCGAGCGCGCCCTCGTCGGCGCTTTCGAGCAGGATCACGCCGATTACCTGGTTGGCGCTGAATAGCGGGACGGTCAGCTGCGCGACGCAGCCGGGCAGCGTTTCTTCGTAAGCCGGGTCAATCGAAACATCCGTGACCAGCGACGGCTGGCCGGAGCGAATGCCGCGCCCAACCACGCCCCGGTCGGCGGGATATGTTGCGCCGACCGGCTGGCCGAGCGGGCTGTCCGCCTCGTAGCCGTAGGACGCGACCAGGCGCAGATCGTTGTGCTCGCGGTCGAGGATCAGCAGCGCGCCCGCGGACGCGCCGCTCTTGCGCAGCGCCCAGTCCATCGTGATATCGACAACGTTGTTGAGGTTGAGCGTGCGGTTCAGTTCCTGGTCGATGCGCTGCATCGTGTCCAGCTCCTGCACGCGCAGCGCGAGTTGCTGGTCGGTCATGTCGAACAGACGCGCGTTTTCAATCGCGATTGCGGCCTGCCCGGCGAAGGTCGCCAGCAGGTCGGCGTCTTCCGGCACGAAGATACTACCGTCGAGTTTATTGATCGTCTGCAAGACGCCAATCGCGCGGCCCTGCGCCAGCAGCGGCACCGAGAGGATCGCGTTCGTTTCGAGGCCGTTGTCGCCAGCGCCCGGCTCGCCCGCGTACACGTCGCCATACCAGCGCGAGTCGCGGCTCGGATCGTTGACGATAATCGGTGAGCCGCGCTGGACAGTCGCGCCGGCCAGCCCGCTGCCCGCCGGGATGCGTCGCCCGCTCAGACCTGCGTCGCCGCCCGCCACCACGCGAAACTCCAGATCGCCGGTATCCTCGTCAGCCAGCAGCAGGCTGCCCGCCTGTGCGCCGAGAATCTGGACCGCGTTCTCGGTGATCAGTTGCAGCAGACGATCCACGTT
Source organism: Anaerolineae bacterium (assembly GCA_020848665.1). Taxonomy (GTDB): domain Bacteria; phylum Chloroflexota; class Anaerolineae; order Aggregatilineales; family Aggregatilineaceae; genus DYGX01. The sequence goes on along the minus strand of JADLHR010000350.1, from coordinate 1,466 downwards.
ACCCAGCTCGGATGCCAACCGCGTCGCGATTTCGTTGATCGCGCTGAGCTGGCGGGCGCGCTGCTGCGTCTTGCTGAGCAGTTGCAGCTTGTCGATTGCGCTCGCCGCCAGGTTGGCGATGTCCCAGAACAGCCCCTGCTGCTCGTCGGTGAAGGTCACGCCCGGCTCGGTCGTGGCGGCGACCATTACGCCCAGCACGCCGCCGCCAGTGTCAGCCAGCAGCGGGACGCCCATCCACGCCTTGAGGTTCGGGTTCTCGACCGGGCCGCGCGGGTCACGCAGCAGCGATTCGCGCACGTAGTCGTCGGTGCGCAATGTCTGCTGCGTGCGCGCGATCTCGCTGACGAGGTCCAGCCCCATGCGCCAGCGTGCGCCTTCGCGCTCGGCGATGCGCTCGTCGCCTTCGTTGTAGAAGACGTAGGTTAACTCGTCGGTGTGGGCGTCGCGCAGCGCGATCGTGAAATAGGGCGCCGGGATGACGCGCCGCGTCTGCGCGTAGAGCAGCTCCAGCAGCGTGTCAAAGTCAATGGCGAAGTTCAGCGCGCGGCTGACCTGGCTGAGCACATCCTGCACGCGGACGCGGCGCTCCAGGTCACCGACTGCCTGGGCGCGCTCGACCGCCAGCGCCAGCGGGTCGCTCAGGCTCTCGAAGAAGCGCAGGTCTTCGTGCAGGTACGCCGCCCCGCTCTGGCGCGGCCCGATTGCCAGGAAGCCGTCAAGCTGGCGCTGGCCGCGCAGCCCGACCAGCACCGGCGCGGCCAACACCGCCAGCCGCGCGCGGTCGCTGACGACTTCGAGCGGCAGCGGGCGCGGATCTTCGAGCGTCAGCACGCTCGCCTGCTCGGCCAGATAGCGCACCAGCCCGCTCTGCGGCGTGAAGGTCAGATCGGTCGGGCGGAACCCGGTGGCCGGGTCGGGCAGGGCGCGGTATTGCTGCGAGTCAGCGTCCAACGTAAAGAGGATCACATGCGCCGGGGCGACAATCTCAGCCAGCGTGCGCTGCACCAGCGCCAGCACATCGCCGGGCGTAGCAGCCTGCGGCACCGCGCGCGAGAAACGCTCCAGCGAGGACTGGTAGCCGCGCCGCGTGCGGAAGTAAGCCGCGTCGATGGTGCGCTGGAGCAGCCCGCGCAGCGGCAGAAACGCGACCGCCACCACGAAGATCGCTGCCACGATCACGATCGGGCTGAGCGCCGTTTCACGCGCTGAGCGCCCGATCCACAACGCCACCCCCGCGACAACCAACCAGTACGCTGCCATCAGCATACCGACCATCAGGCCGTAGAGGATCGACTGCGTGATGACGCGGTCGGTGTCCACCAGCCGGAATTGCAGCGCCGCGTAGGCCGCTGACAGCGGGAACAGGATCACCAGCGCCGACAGAAACGGCACCAGCTCGCTCGCCAGGTGACCGGTGACGATCCACCACCCGGCCAGGGCCAGGCCGGACGCTAATCCTGGGCCGG
>JADLHR010000349.1 GCA_020848665.1 Anaerolineae bacterium | reverse complement strand
GGACCGATTGCGCGCCGAATCAGCTCATCCTGCCGCGCGTTGAGAAAGGCGAACTGCTCTGCCGGCAGGCCCAGCTCGTTCAGCCCGAAGACGAGCGACTGAAGCTGGAGCAGAACGCTTGGAAGCTGGCGTGCGGCGCGCATAGCCGCCGCCGCCGGGTTGTTCAATTCGTGCGCCAGCCCGGCGGATAGGCGTCCGAGCGCCGCCAACTTTTCCTCCTGCCGGACAACGCCTTCCATCGCTCGCAGCCGGGCCGCCATCGTCGAGAGCAGGATGCTGATCAGCGGCGAGCCAGCCAGAATCTCGCGGAACAGCCGGGTATCAAAGAACAGCAGGCGGGCATCCGTCAGCGTGCGAACCGTCGCCATCGGTGGCAGCCCGGTCATGACTGAAATTTCCCCGGCGAACGTCACCGGCTCCAGGTGGTTGAGCGTCACGGAGCGCCCGCGAATCCGCTTGGTGACAGTCATTTCACCTTCGACCAGCACATACAATCCTGGCGCATCGGCGCCTTCTTCAATCACGACGGTGTCTTTCGGAACCGTCATCTCGCGGCCCAGGCGCATTAACTGCGCGAACTGCTCGTCAGGCAGCGCGGCGAATGCGGGCGCGCGGCGCAGCACGTCTTCCACGGTCACAGGTTGCCCAGATATTGGTGAATGAACTGAACGACCATTGCGCCCTCGCCGACAGCAGTCGCAATACGCTTAACCGAGCCATGACGCACGTCGCCGGTGACGAAGATGCCAGGGACGCTGGTTTCGAACATGTACGGCTCACGCTCCAGCGGCCACTTTGAGGCGCGGTTCTTGGAAGCTGGCAGGTACGCTCCGCATAGAATGTAGCCCTGTGGATCGCACTCGACCAGGTCACACAGCCAGCCAGTCGGGGGGTTGGCGCCGATGAACACGAACAGCGCACCCGCAGGGCACGTCTCGCGCTGGCCTTGATGCTCCAGCGTCAGAGCCTCCAGGTGATCCGTGCCATGCGCTTCGACTACCAGCGTCTCGGTCAGCACGGTAACGTTGTCGATTGCGCTGAGCTGGTCAATCAGGTATTGGGACATACTGGCTGCCAGCGTTGCGCCGCGCACTACCAGCGTGGCCTGCGCAGCGTATTTCGAGAAATACGCCGCCGCCTGCCCAGCCGAGTTCCCAGCGCCAACGATAAACAGGTTCTGCCCCTCGTAGGCAGCGGCTTCGCTCATCGTCGCCTCGTAGTATACGCCTGCCCCGGTCAGCTCGCCGGCGCCTGGCACGTCGAGCATCCGGTAGGTGACACCCGTCGTGATCAATAGCGCGTGGCAACTGATCTCGCGCCCATCCGACAGGGTGACGATCCGGTACGGCCCTTCTACCCGGACGCCAACCGCCGCGACGGGCGAAAGGATCTCGGCCCCGAAGCGCCGAGCCTGCGCTGTTGCCCGCCGCGCGAGATCCGCGCCGCTCAGCCCAACGGGAAAGCCAAGATAATTCTCGATCCGGGCGCTGGTCCCAGCCTGGCCGCCGGGCGCCTGCTTCTCGATCAGCACAGTCTGCAACCCTTCCGAGGCGGCATAGACGCCCGCCGCCAGCCCCGATGGCCCCGCTCCGATGATCGCCAGATCGTAGAACGGGCGCTGCGGGCGTGTCGTCAGGCCGATCCGCTCCGCAATAGCGCCAGCCGCAGGCTTTTCGAGAAACGATCCGTCGGGAAACAATACGACGGGAAGCTGCGGATGCTGAAGGCCCATATGCTCCAGCAGCGTCTGCGCTTCGTCTGACTGCGCCACGTCCAGCCATTGGTATGGCACCTGGTTGAGCGCCAGAAAATGCTTGATCTCGTGCGAGGCCGGAGACCAGCGATAGCCGATCAGGCGCACGCCCTCGAACGGCGCGCGATAGGCGGACAGCCAGTCGTCCAGCAGATCGTCGACGATCGGGTAGAGCCGCTCCTCCGGCGGATGCCAGGGTTTCAACAGGTAATGGTGGATGCCGACCTCGTTGATGGCGCGGATCGCGGCCTCGATGTCCGTGTACGCGGTCAGCAGAATGCGCTTGGCGTCGGGGAAAATCCTGAGCGCCTCGGCCAGGAACTCGACGCCAGTCATCGCCGGCATACGCTGATCCACGATAAACAGCGCGATTGGCTCGCCGCGCAGCTTGAACTGCCGTACCGCTTCGAGCGCGGACGGCCCCGAATCGGCGTTCAGCAAGCGGAACCGGTCGCCATATTGGCGGCGCAGATCGCGCCCGATGCTTTGCAGCACGTTCGGGTCGTCGTCAATGTAGAAGATGACCGGTTTTGCCACGCCGCCGCGCTTTCTCCGGTAAAATGGACGTTGGTGCTGCCGGGCCATGCTACCAGGATTATACAAAACAAATGCGCCTCGTAGAGACGCAGCGCAAAAAAGCCGCGAGGGTCACTCGCGGCAGGGGCAGCAGAAGAAGCAGATCGGCGCCACGCTCAGCAGCGCGCTAAGCGCCGCGACGTTTCGGCTCCTCGGCCCGGCGGGGGCCGCCACGCGAGGTGTGACGGCGCGGCGAGCTGGCTGGCCCTTCTGGGCGGCGGGACGGTTGTGACGCCCGGCTGCCGTTGGACCCAGACGATCCGGCGCGCGCCTTCGGCCGGGGCGCGGATTTGCCGCGCGCCTGCAAGTCGGTCGGCGGTGGCAGCGGCACCTGCGACGCGAACGGGTGCTGCGCGGCGCGAGGGATATGCAGGCGGATCAGGCGCTCGATATCGACCAGATACGGGCGCTCGTCGGTGGTGCAGAACGAGTACGCGATACCCGGCGCCCCGGCCCGCGCCGTGCGGCCAATCCGGTGCACGTAGCTTTCAGGCTCATTGGGCAGATCGTAGTTAATCACGTGCGAGATATCGTCTACGTCGATCCCCCGCGCGGCGAGGTCGGTCGCAACCAGCACGCGCGTGGCGCCATCCTTGAAGTTGGACAGCGCGCGCTCGCGCGCCGACTGCGATTTGTTGCCGTGAATGGCCTCTGCTGAAACCCGCGCACGCTCCAACTGGCGAACAACCTTGTTCGCGCCGTGTTTGGTGCGGGTGAAAACCAGCACGCGATCCAGCGTCACATCACGCAGCAGGTGCTCAAGGAGGGCGGGCTTATCGCCCTTCTCAACAAAATAGATAGACTGCTCGATCGTGTCGACCGTGGTCGCGGCCGGCGTCACGGCGACGAAGACCGGCGTAGTGAGAATTGAATCCGCCAGAGAGCGGATCTCGTCGGGCATGGTCGCAGAGAACATCAGCGTCTGACGGCGCGCCGGAAGCTTGGCGATGATGCGGCGCACGTCGTGAATAAAGCCCATGTCGAGCATCCGATCCGCCTCGTCCAGCACCAGCACTTCGAGAGTGTCGAGGCGCACGTGGCCCTGATTGAGGAGATCGATCAGGCGACCGGGCGTGGCAACGAGAATATCCGCGCCGCGTTGCAAACGCTCGACCTGCGGGTTCTGATTCACGCCGCCATAAATCGTGATCTGGCGCAGTCCGGTGAAGCGGCCATACGTTTCGAAGCTGGCGCCAATCTGTGAGGCCAGCTCACGCGTAGGAGCCAGCACCATAGCGCGCAGCCGCCGCGCGCCCTGCAGCCGGGATTCGGCCAGGCGCTGGAGAATAGGCAGAGCGAATGCCGCTGTCTTGCCGGTGCCGGTCTGGGCGCAGCCCAGCAGGTCCTGTCCGGCCAGAACGTGCGGAATCGCCTGAGACTGAATCGGGCTGGGTTCGGCGTAGCCCTCGGCGCGCACAGCGCGCAGCAAGGGATCGATCAACTGAAGATCAGCAAATGGCATGAGTGATCGCTTTGTCGTTTCAACTGAGAGGAATAACCAACACGCGCGCGGTTATCTCTGAATGGGACTGGTGACGGAAGGCGCAGGATGCGCAGTGCGCGGTGAATGTTCCGGCTTACCAGAAAACAGTATAGCAGGGTTCGGCGGCTTTGCCCATCCCAAGCTCGCGGAGCGCGGGCGCGCGGGCCTACGCTGGCGACAGCAAGCCGCGCCCGCTCCCGGAGACGGTAATCTTCACCTCGGAGCAGCGCCAACGCCGATTTCGCGATCTATCGGATCGGGCCATAACCCATCGGAACGAGTGCGGCGCTGTTACAGGCAGGCGCTGGCGATTCCGCTGCTGGCGAAACGGCTGCGAACGTAACGGCGCTGCACATCCGGCGGCTGTTCTATGCAGCTCCTTGAAAACACTATAAGTCATGCGATTCTCGTTATTATTGAGATCGTAAATAGGCAGGTGTTATATTTTATGAATTTTTCATCAAGCGCTGGTTACACGTAGCTCTAATTGTCCTATACTATTTTATAGCGGCACGCCCTCGTTGTGAATCCATCGCGCCGGATGCCCCTTATTCTTTCACTTCTATATGTTATCGTCGTGAGGAGGGTTTCATGACGCGCATGTTTTTCGCCAGAGCTTGTCTGATTATTCTTTTGAGCCTGTCACTTTTGCCCCTTTCAGCCGGAACCGCCCTTGCCCAACAGACTACGGTGGGCATCACGACTGGCCCGATTGAGGAAGGGAACAACGGAACGAGTTATCTGGCGTTTACCATCCGCCGAATCTCAAACAACGGCAATCTGAGAGTCTACTATGAGGTAGTTGCCAGCGAGAGCACGGCCACGCCAGGTGTTGATTTCCAGGATGTGTTCGGCTACGTCAATCTTCCAGACGGGAGTTCTTCTAGAACTCTTTTGGTTCCCGTTCAAGGAGACCTCACACCAGAACCGGACGAGACTATCACAATTCGCATCTGGGTGACTGGCGGCAACGCCACAGTGTCGCCTGACCGCGCCACCGGCACGATTATCAACGACGATGGCCCGGTTGATACGGATGCGGACGGTGTGCCCGATGCGACGGACAACTGCCCCTCAGTCGCGAATCCGGCGCAGACTAACACCGATGGCGATGCGTTTGGCGACGCCTGTGACCCTGACGACGACAACGACAGCGTGCCCGATGCATCCGACAACTGCCCGCTCGTCGCCAACACTGCGCAGACCGATACAGACGGCGACGGACTGGGCGACGCCTGCGACAGCTTCGATAACAACGATGATGATGGCGACGGCATCCCCAACGGCTCGGACATCTGCCCCGGTCACGATGACGCGCTAGACGCGGATACTGACGGCATTCCCGATGGTTGCGACACCACGCCGACCGGCGACGACGATGGCGACGGCGTAGACAACGCAGCCGACAACTGTCCGCTCGTGGCGAATGCCGATCAGGCCGATACAGACGGCGACGGACTGGGCGACGCCTGCGACAGCTTCGATAACAACGATGACGATGGCGACAGCGTCCCCAACGGCTCGGATATCTGCCCCGGTCACGATGACGCGCTAGACGCGGATACTGACGGCATTCCCGATGGTTGCGACACCACGCCGACCGGCGACGACGATGGCGACGGCGTAGACAACGCAGCCGACAACTG
>JADLHR010000348.1 GCA_020848665.1 Anaerolineae bacterium | reverse complement strand
GATGAAGCCTTGCCCGACTCTGATCCGCCGCCGGCCCTGGCTGATCTGCGCAATATCGCCTATATGGGGACCACCGTTACCTATGGGCGCGGTATCCTGGCTATCACCGCGACGGGCGCAAAAACGCAGCTAGGCACGATTGCCGCGCTGCTCCAGGGCGTTGAAAAAGGGCGCACGCCGCTGCAAGAGCGCCTGGAAAAGATGGGGATTTACCTCGCCGTCGCGGCGTTGGCGGTCTGTGTGCTCGTCTTCGTCGTGGGCGTCCTGCGCGGCGAAGATGTGCGCGAGATGCTGTTGACCGCGATCAGCCTGGCCGTCGCGGCGATCCCAGAGGGGTTGCCGGCCGTGATCACGATCGCGCTGGCGCTGGGCGCCCGGCGCATGATCCGCCGCAACGCGCTGATTCGCAAGCTGCCAGCGGTCGAGACGCTTGGCTCGGTTTCGGTGATCTGCTCGGACAAAACCGGCACGCTGACGCGCAACGAGATGACCGCGACCGTGCTCGCCCTGCCGGGCCGCGAGGATGTCCGCGTGTCGGGCGTGGGCTTCGACCCGGTCGGCGATTTCCACGAAGGCGAGCACCAGTTGAACCCGGTCAACGACGAAGTGCTGGCGCGTATCCTCAAGGCGGCTGCGCTTAACACCGATGCCTATCTGGAGCGCGAAAACGACGAGGGGCCATGGGGCGTTGTGGGTGATACGACCGAAGGCGCGCTGCTGGTTATAGCCCGCAAGGCCGGCTGGAGCCGATCGTCCCTGGAGGAAGATATGCCGCGCGTGGCCGAGCTGCCCTTCAGCTCCGAACGCAAGGCCATGACGACTATTCACCAGCCAAAAGGTAAGTTCGCGGCGCAGTTGTTCGAGAACGCCAATTTCGTCTCGTTCACCAAAGGCGCGCCGGACCAGCTGCTGGCGTGGGCCACGTCTGAAACAACGCCGGACGGCCCACAGCGGCTGGACGCCGCGCGGACGGAAGCCTGGCACAAGCAGATCGACAAAATGGCGAACGAGGGGCTGCGCGTGCTGGCGCTCGGCTACCGCCCGCTGAAGGCCCTGCCCGACGACGACGAAATGACCCCGCAGATGCTCGAACGCGATCTCACGCTGCTTGGCCTGATCGGGATCGTCGATCCGCCGCGCAGCGAAGCCAAGCGCGCGATCAAGGTTGCTTCTGGCGCCGGGATTCGCTCGGTGATGATCACCGGTGACCACAAGCTGACAGCGCAGGCAATCGCGCGCCAGTTGGGCCTGATGGAAGCCGATGGTCGCGCGCTGACCGGCGTCGATCTGGATCGAATGGACGAAAAGGCCCTGCGCGACGCCGTCACGGACGTATCGGTCTATGCGCGTGTTACGCCCGAACATAAGCTGCGGATTGTCGAGGCGCTGCAATCGCACGGGCAGATCGTGGCGATGACGGGCGACGGCGTCAACGACGCGCCAGCGCTCAAACAGGCTAATATCGGCGTGGCGATGGGGATCACCGGGACAGACGTCAGCAAGGGTGCGGCGGACATGGTGCTGACCGATGACAATTTCGCCACGATTGTTGCGGCGGTCGAAGAAGGCCGCACGATCTACGACAACATCCGCAAGTTCATCCGCTACCTGCTCGCTACCAACACCGGCGAGATTATCGCCATGTTCCTGGCGCTGGTCGTCGGGCTGCGCGTGCCGCTGCTGGCGATCCAGATTCTGTGGATCAACCTGGTGACCGACGGCCTGCCCGCGATCGCGCTGGGTTTTGAGCCGGCAGAGGCAGATGTCATGAAGCGTAAGCCGCGCCCGCCCCGCGAGAGCATTTTTGCTCACGGCGTCGGCCGGCATGTCATCTGGGTTGGCCTCTGGCTGGGCGTTGTTACCCTGCTGGGGTTTGTCTGGACCCTGAACCGGTATCCTGGCGGCGCTCTGAACCCGTCGGACGAAGGGCTGCTGGTCGGACGCACCGCCGCGTTTATGATCCTGGCGCTGTCGCAGGTTTTTCACGTTTCGGCGATCCATGCGGGAGACGCGTCGTTTCTCGCGGCGCCGATTACTCGGAACCGGCTGTTGTTGGGCGCGGTGCTGCTGACGGCTGCGCTCCAGTTCCTGGTGGTGTATACCTCTTTCGGCAACACGGTCTTCGAGACCACGCCGCTTAGTGCGATTGAGTTGATCGTCACGGTTGGGCTTGCCAGTTCAGTGTTTTTCGCGGTGGAGATCGAGAAGTACTCTCGCCGCCGCCGCAGCGCAGCCGGAAAACCGGTATAGCGAGACGATTGCGTTCTCTGTCCGGCAAGCGGGCGACTGCGCGAGCAGCTGCCCGCTTTTTTGCTGCCGCTGGCTGGTGCACTTCATAGCCTGGGCGTGATCGCAAGCAGTTTTTGCGCTAGACTCACCCGTATTGTCGAGCTGACCTGGAGGCATATATGATGCGGAAAGTCGATCCTGTCCGCGCGAGCCGCCCACACGTTCCGGAATATGGCATCCCCGAACACCGCGAGGGGCTGCTGCCGTGGTCGTTCGCG
>JADLHR010000347.1 GCA_020848665.1 Anaerolineae bacterium | reverse complement strand
GCGATCAGCGGACTGATCCCGCCCTGGATCACGTTGTCACCCAGGAACATCACAAACCGCTCGTCGCCGATGAAATCGCGCGCGATCTTGACCGCGTGCGCTAAGCCGAGCGGCGCCTCCTGCGGGATATACGTCACTTCAACATCCCACCGCGAACCGTCGCCTACCGCCTCGCGGATCTCAGGCGCAGTGTCACCGGTGATAATGCCGATCTCGGTGATGCCCGCGTCGCGGATCGCCTCGATGACGCGGATCAGGATCGGCTTGTTGGCGACTGGAATCAACTGCTTGGCGCGGGTGTATGTCAGCGGGTACAGTCGCGTCCCTTTGCCGCCGCTCAGCACAAGACCTTTCAACGTGGCTTCTCCCTCGACTTTAGCTCGAATAGTAGGCGCGCATCGACGAATCACGCGGGGCGTCGAGCAGCACCGCGCCGATCAGCGGGACGTTCACCCGTTCCAGCGACGCCTTGGCGCGGGCGGTCTGGTCCCGCCGCGAGACGCCTGCCCGCAGGACGAGCAGCAGCCCGTCGGTTTTGAGCGCGAGCAGCGAGGCGTCAGTCGCCGCCAGCACCGGCGGCGCGTCGAAGATCACATAGTCCAGCTGCGCGCGCAGCGCCGCGATCACCTCATCCATCCGGTGCGAGCCGATCACGTCCGCCGGATTAGGCGGCAGCGGCCCGCTGGTCAGGATCGACAGGTGCTCCAGCGCGGTCGCCTGCAAAGGCGGGCGGTCGAGCGCCGAGGGGTCGAGCAGCATGGTCGTCAGCCCCTGCTCGTTCGCCAGGCCCCACAGGGTATGCTGGCTCGGTTTGCGCAGATCACAATCCACCAGCACGGTGCGCTGCCCGCTCTGCGCCAGCGTCACGGCCAGGTTAGCGGCAGCGGTGCTTTTGCCTTCGCCTGGCGCGGCGGACGACACCACCAGCGCGTGGAGCGCGCGATCGACGCTCGAAAACATAAGGTTGGTGCGCAGTGCGCGATACGCCTCAGCAGCGGGTGAACGCGGGTCGGACAGCGTAATCAGGTTGGGATCAGACATCTTGGCACCTCACGAGCGCGCATCGTCGGCAGGGATCGCGGCGAGCACCGGCACATCCAGGAAACGCTCGACATCCTCCTGGCGGCGCACCACGTTAGACTCCAGGTATTCCAACGCGAAGACCACCGCGCCGCCGAGCAATACGCCGAGCACGCCTCCGGCCAGCGTGTTGACCCCGGTGCGCGGGCTGTGCTGTCCATAGGTCGCCACGTCGAGCACAATCGCCTCGATCCGATCCTGGCGATTAAGGTCGCGGTTCTGCTCGTCGCGGTATCCTTTGAGCAGCAGCCCCAGCTCGTAGGCGATGCGCGCCGCGAGCGGGCCGTCTTCCATATCCACATCGATCTGCACGGTGAGCTGCGTCGGGTCAGAGCTGATCGTGGTGGCGCTTAGCACGTCGCCGGGCGTCATGTCGAGGTTCAAGCGGTCAATCGCGGCCTGCGCCTGCTGCTGCGTGTTGAGGTAGACGACCCAGCTGCGCAGCAGGATGCGCAGCGTCTCGGTCAGGCCATAGTCGTTGCGAGCGGGCTGCATCAGCACGCGCTGCGTCGCGCGGTAGACCGGGGTTTGCAGTTTGCTCAGACCAAATGCAGCCCCGGCGGTGATCACTGCTGCCAGCGCCACGATCCAGCCACGGCGCACGAGCAGCCGCGCGTAATAGGATAAATCCATTGGGAATCAGTCCTGTATAGTCGTTCCTGAAGCGATAAACCGCCGCCATTATACCAGCACTTGCGGTGGAATGAAGCCAGCTATCAGGCAGCCGCCCGCCAATCGCCCGATCAGCGCCTGTCCACCGGGGCGGAGCTATTCCCTGTGGCGCGGAATCTCGGCCAGAACCGCCAACCCCAGCGCCTCGGCATCCGCCCGCGTGCGCACCGTGCGATCCAGGTATTCGGCCAGGGCCGCCAGCGCGACACCCGCCGCTAGCCCGACCGCGACCCGCAGCAGGGGATCAAGCCGCTGCGTGATCGGCGCGGCCAGCGACTGGACACGAATCTCGTCGAGCGGCACGACGCTGACCGGCTCGCCAGCGAACTGCGGAAAGTAAAACTGGTTGCGGCTTTGCAGAACCGTCACCGCCGCCTGCGTAATCGGGACAACCTCCGCCGCGCTGTCCCAGCGGACGTGCAGCGTCAGGATGCTGCGCAGCCCTTCCGCCGCGAACGCGCCGTCCAGATCAGTCGCGGGAAGCGCGATCCCCTGCGCGCTGAGCACGTCGCTCACCTGCTCGGCAAACGAGTCGCTGGCGATCCACGCTGGCAGGTTGACAACGATGTACTCCGACGCCAGCCAGGGGACGTAGGCCGTATCTTCATATGGCGTCGTGGTCTGCTCGGTGGGCGGCTGCGGTGGCGCAGCGACCGTCAGCCGCATCTGCACGCCATAGTGGGGCGCCGGTGACAACGCACCCGGCAACGACGGCAGCGCCAGCAGCAGCGCCGCCAGCACCGGTAACACAATCAGCCACCAGCGCCGCCGCACAAAGTCCCAGACTGCGATCAGTTCCATAGTGTGTCCATCGCACGATCCCGGCCCGCATACCGGGCCTGTGGCCTGATAGCAAGGCTGATTATAGCGAACTCTCAACGCTGCGTCAGCGCGCTTGTCAGGGGCGGCCAATCTGCGCTACGCTCATAGTACAATGCCGCGCCAGTCTGAGGAACCCGAATGGCCCATCAAAACGCGCCTGACGAGTACGACGATAGCGAGTACGACGATAACGAATACAACGAGTATGACTACGACGAGGAGGACGGCGCCGAGGACAATGTAATCGTCGTCGATTACGCAGGCGCGCGACGCAGACGTGCCGGGCGGCAGGCCGTCAAGCGCGGCGGGGCCATCTCACAAGGGAACATCACCGCGCGACGCGCGATCGATTGGAGCACGACCGGCGGTATCATCACCGTCATCCTCCTGACGCTGCTTTACGCCTTCTCGCCAATCGACGCCATCCCGGACGTGATCCCCGTCGCGGGCCAGGCCGACGATGTGATCGCGGTCACAGCCGGCACGGCGACGGCAGGATTCCTCGCCTTTCTTCGAATCGCGCTGCGAGCGATGATCGCCTCACGTATCGGGCGCAAAGGGTGCGTCATCCTCGGCGCTGTGATGGGCGTGGTCACCGTCCTCGCGTTTGTCGGCCTTGCCGCGATCATCAGCGCAATCTTCTGATTGCGCCCGGCCTACGACGGGCTGACCTCCTCGCATGAGGGCAATTGCGTGACATCCGCCGGCCAATCCCGCCCGTAGAAGGCCAGATACTCGGCTACATGCGCCGTCCAGTAGGCCATGTCGTGGGCGCCAGTCGGGTGAATCACGTACTCATGCTCGATCCCGTTCGCTCGAAGCGTTTCCGACATGCGCTCAACCATCGGGCCGACCGTATCCTGCGCGGCGTTGTCCATCCAGATACGAAGTGGAAACTTGTTCAACACAGCTCGCGCCGCCAGATCAAGCGGGTTGATCGCTGCCGCAGCGTGATCGGGATCGAAGTG
>JADLHR010000346.1 GCA_020848665.1 Anaerolineae bacterium | reverse complement strand
CTGCGCCAGCGCGGGCGCAGCGCCCGCCAGCAGCATGATTCCGATCAGTAGAAGCGAAAGTGTGCGTTTCATGTGGCCCTCTCCTGCCCCGCCTGGGGGTCGATCGCGCTTGGTGACGATCAGACGCACGCCGGGCGCGGAAAGTTCCACAGGGCGCGGCGCTAGAGGCTGTTATACGCCTGGCGGGCTACCCCCCCATCCTTCCGACCTGCGGTCGGCGTTCCTTCCCCCAGCGCGAGGGAAGGAAAAAAAGCCGGATGGTCTCCCCTTCCCTCATTTTGGGGGCAAGGGGCCGGGGGATGGGGGGTTTCTCTCGGACGCAAGTTCATAACACGCTCTAGAGCCACGCCCGCAGCCACTCGATCACTTCGACGCGCATCGCGGGCGTTTCCTGGTGGCCGGAGTCATAGCGCAGCAGCCGCCACGCTTCCGGCGCACCCGCCGCTGCGTAGACTTCGCGCAGCGCCGCGTCGATCCGGTTCAGCCCAGCGGGCGGCGTCAGCGGGTCATGGTTTCCGGCCAGGCCCAGGTGCGGGCGCGGCGCGATCAGCGCGTTGATCTCGGCGCTGGTGAAATGCCTGAGCAGGCCCGGCACATAATAGTAAACGCCGTGCCGATCCAGACCGCCGGTCTCGATCAACGCCTGGTAATCGGTCAGGCAGCAGAGGTCCACGCAGACCTTGACGCGCGTGTCGAGCGCGGCGGCCCACCACGCCAGCGTGCTGCCCATCGACAGGCCAAGCGTGCCGATCCGCGCCGGATCGACTTCCGGGCGCTGCACCAGGAAATCGAGCGCGCGCAGGCTGTCGTAGATCATCATCCCCCACAGGACGCGGCCTTCCCACAACATCTGCTTGAAGATCGCGTTCTCGCTGCGAATGGCGCGCTCGCCGAAGGCCCAGTGATCGATACACAGCGCGGCGATCCCCTCGCGCGCCAGAACCTCGGCGTAGGGCGGCGCCTGGAGATGCGAGCGCCCCTTGAGCAGCTCGTCCTTGCCCAGCGCGTAGTCGCTGCCGTGTGCGTGGTTATAGAGCACGGCAGGCGCCGGGCTGTGCGCGTCGAGCGGCAGCGTGAGATAGGCCGGGACCGTCTCCAGACCATTGAGGTCGAGCGTCCACTTTTCGAGGAGATAATGCGAGCGGGTGTCGCGCCAGAGCCGCTCGGCGCGGACTGCGCGATCCGGCGGCGGCAGATCGCCGAGCAGGCTCAGCAGTTCCGCGCGGCGCGCGGTGGAGTCGTCGGCCATGACAGTCTATCCTTTCCAGCACCGCCAAACGGCCTCAGCGTGACTGCTCTCCCCGCAAAAGCGGGGAGCTTCTAGGACCGGAGTCCAGGGACGCCAGCCCGCGCCCCAAAATGTTCAAAGCGGCATTGAGATCGCGGTCGCATTTCAGGCCGCAGCAAGGGCACTCGTGAACACGCACACGCAAGTCTTTCGGGACCACCGCGCCGCAGCCGGAGCATGCCTGCGTCGTGCCTCTGGGGTTGACGCGCAGCACAGCACGACCGGCGCTCTCAGCCTTGTACGTGGTGAACTGCACGAACTGGCCCCAGGCCACATCCGCGATGCCCCGGTTGATAACGCGGTTCCCGCTGGACTGCATGGCGGGGATGTCCAGGTCTTCAAAGACGAGCAGCCCGAAGCGGTTGACCAGCTTGCGGCTTGCCTGGTGCGCGAAGTCCGTGCGCCGGTGCGTGGCGCGCTGGTAAGCGTGATTGAGCGCGCGCAGTGTCTTGCGGCGTTCCGGGCTGCCCTTGGCAAACTGCTCTTTCTTGCGCTGCAAGCGGGCGATGTCCTGCGCATCGCGCTTCATCCACCGCTGGCGGGGAATGCACTCGCCAGTGGACAGCATGGCGAACGTCTTCAAGCCAAGATCGATGCCGACCATCTCGCCCGACACAGGCAACAGCGTGGCCTCCACCTCGCACGAGAAGCAGGCGTACCAGTTGCCCACTCGGTCACGGCGAAGGGTCAGTGTTTTTTGCGAGCCTTCGAGGGAACGGTGCAGTTTGATTTTTACGTCGCCGACTTTGGACAGGCGCAGCCGCCCATCGTTGCGCCACGACCAGTTGCCCTTTTGCTGCGGGTACGTAAAACTATCGTACCAGCCTGCGCCGCGAAAACGCGGGAAGCCCGGCGTTTCACCTGCCTTCAGGCGGCGGAAGAACGCGCGAAATGCCAGATCGACGCGCTTCTGCGCGTCCTGCTGCGCCTGGGCGTGCCCTTCCACCAGCCACAAGTCGCCAGCGCGCCAGCCGGTCAGAAGCGGGGCCGTATCATAGCGCGACAAGCTCTCCTGGCGCTCTTGCCACGCCGTTTGGCGAACCTCAAGCGTCTGGTTGTAGACCCACCGGCAGCGGTCAAGCTGGCCTTGCATGGCTGTGCGCTGCGCGGCGGTAGGGAACAGCCGGTACTTGAACGTTTTTCGCATAACAAGGATTATACCCTGTTGTGCTATACAGCGTTTGTGCTGTATAGCCGCGGTGGCATTCATCCCCCCGCTACAACCGGGGGTCCTCTGCCACTTTTCTATAGCATGCTTCGGCGGGCCACGCCGGGAATTTCTGATGCATTTCTTGCTTGTGCGCTCAGGAACCCTGCGCCCTTTAGGCTAGAATATGCGTACAGTGTGGTAAAAGCGAGCGCGGCTTTGCGCCCGCAGCGATGCGCAGGAAATCGAGGAAATCCGATGTATTCCCAGCCACCCTCTCCGTCCAACGAGCCAGACGCCGAGCGCGCGCCGCAGGGCGGCGGTTTGCGCCGCGTCGCAGTGCGCATGCCGCTGGTCGAGCCGCGCCTGACGTATGTGCTGCTGGCCGCGATTGTGCTGATCTTTCTGTATTTCATGTCGCTGCCGGCGGAAGGGCAAAACGAGTTCCTGTCGCGCTGGGCGAAGGTCAACGTCCTGATCCGCGAGGGAGAGCCGTACCGGCTGTTCACCTCGATGTTTCTGCATCTGAACCTGATGCACATTGTATTCAACGGCTACGCGCTGTTTATCATTGGGCGCGATGTTGAGTCGCTGTTCGGGCATGTCCGCTTCGCGCTGATCTACTTCCTCGGCGGGCTGTCCGGCTCGCTGGCGAGCTTCGTCTTCACCGACGCGCCCTCAGTCGGCGCGTCCGGCGCGATTTTCGCGATCTTCGGCGCAGAGATGGTCTACTTCTACCAGAACCGGCGGCTGCACGGCGAGATGGGCCGCCGGCACCTCAATCAGCTCATTTTCCTGATGCTGCTCAACCTGGGGCTGGGCTTCTTCTCGACGGCGACCTCTGGCTTCCGGCTGGACAACGCCGGGCACATCGGGGGATTGGTCGGCGGGATAGTGCTGGCGTGGTTTATCGGGCCGCAGTTCGAGGTCGCGCCGGACCCGTCCGCCGAGGCCGGGCTGCGGGTGATCGATCAGAACCATCCGCGCCAGTGGGCGAGCGTATCGCTGGTCTACGCTGCGGCCCTGGCGGCGATGACGATTTACGCCGTCGCCATATAGCGAAACAGCGAAAAGGAAGCGTTGGCAGTCAGCCCTTAGAGGCTGTTATGCACTTCGTGGTCTGGTTTCCAGGCCATCCCCCCCATCCTTCCGACCTGCGGTCGGCTTTCCTTCCCCCAGAACGAGGGAAGGAAAAAAAACCAGGGCAGTCTCCCCTTCCCTCATTTTGGGGGCAAGGGGCCGGGGGATGGGGGGTTTCTCTCGGACGCAAGTTCATAACACGCCCTAGCTAAGAGCTAATCGCTGACTGCTAGCCGCTGCTTCACTGCGCGAGAAACGCCGTTGCGCGCGCGACGCTCTCCGCCGGGCTGACCTTCACCTGCGCGTCGGCAATTGTGCCGTTCTCGTCGATGATCCAGTGCGAGCGAATCACGCCCATATACGTCTTACCGTAATTCGACTTCTCGCCCCAGACGCCCCACTTATCCAGCACGTGATGATCGGGGTCGGAGAGCAGGTCGTAGGGTAGTTTTTCTTTCTGCTGCCATTTCTTCAGATCGGCGGGCTGATCCGGGCTGAGGCCGAGCACAACTGCGTTCACCGCTTCGAGACGCGGAAACGCATCGCGCAGGCCGCACGCCTGAGCCGTGCAGCCGGACGTTCCGGCCTTCGGAAACGCAAACAGCACAACCTTCTGGCCGCGATAATCGCTCAGCCGGACGG
>JADLHR010000345.1 GCA_020848665.1 Anaerolineae bacterium | reverse complement strand
CTGCACGCGGGGAATGTGCTGGTCGGGCCGCGCGGCGACGCCTGGCTGATCGATTTCGGCTGGACGCGCGAGGGCCATATCCTGTTTGACTGGGCCATGCTCGAGGTGAGCCTGCTGGTCGAGGTCGTCGCGCGGAGGGCACGCCCTGGCTGGGCCGGGGCGTGGGACGTGATCCGGCTGCTGCGGGCGCTCAACCGGGGCGAGAGCCTGCGGGCGACCGGCGGCGACACGGCGCTGCTCGAAGCGCTTAGCATGATTGAGGCGGTGCGCGAGGTGGTTCGGCAATGCCTGGCGGCGCCGGGCCACTGGCGCGAATACTTCGTCGCGCTGGCGTTCACCGGCCTGCGCCTGACCGACTGGGCGTCGGAGATGATCGACGGGCGGCGACTGGCCTTCCTGGTCGCCGCGCTTGGCCTCGCCGAGTCGGTTGACCCGGTGCACAAGGGCAGCACGGACTCGACGTGGAGCGAGTTGACCGCCAATATGGACAGGACTGAGCTGCGGCTCGACGATCAGGAGTAGGGCGGCAACGACTCCAGCCCTGGGCGTGCCAGGAATCAAAGGGCGGGACGGCTGCCGTCCCGCCCTGGTGAGTTGAGCAGAACCTAGCGGCGCGCCCAGCCGGGCAGATCGCGCCGGTACTTGCCGCTGCTGTAGGCGTAAACCCAGGCGTCTTTGTACGGCTCGTCTTTGGTGAAATCATAAATCCACCACGAGTCCATAATCGACAGGTTGACGCAGCCGTGACTCTGGCGATAGCCAAAGCGGTCGTGCCAGTACGTGCCGTGCAGGCCGATCTCGTCGTCAAAGTACATGACGTAAGGGACTTCCTCAATGAAATAGAAGTCCGGCTGGCCGACCGCGCCGCTCATGCGCGTGGCATCGTAGCGCTCGTAGACCTTGAACAGCCCTTCGTGGGTGGACCACTGGGGTAGGCCCGACGAGATCAGCGTGGCGAAGACCATCCGGTCGCCTTCATACGCGACGAGGGTCTGCTCGTAGAGGTCAATGGCGAACCAGCGGTCGTTTGGGCCGACCCCCGCTGGCCGGGCGATCGGGTGCACCTTTGCGACGCGAATCTGCTGGACCCACTGGTTCGGCGCGACCAGATACCATTCCCAGCCATCGACATATTCCACGCCGTAGATATTCATCAGCGTGTATCGTTCAATCCTCGGCTGCTCTTTGTCCTGCGGGCCGCCGGGGTAACGGCTGGGGTAGGCTTCGGCGAGCATCCAGGCGAACGGGCGCTTGGGATGCGATTGCAACTCCACACCGGAGAAATGCGACACATCCGCATACGCGATTTGCTCGCTCGGCACCCACACACCCCAGTTGATCTGCGTGAAGCCCGCTTCTTCGTTGATGATGGTGACGAAATTGTAGCCCGCGCCCATCTGCCCGATCGGGTTGCCATTGGGCGCGTCATACATGGTGATGTCACCGACCATGCGCCGGTAGGCGCGCGTCCAAACGACTTCCTCGTTATAAGGCACCTGGATCACGTCCGGGGCCGGCTCGACAGCCATCTCGGCTTCGGCGGCGCGCAGTTCCAGCGCGGTCATTCCGGTGTCGGGTAAACAGTCGGCTGGCACGACAGGTGTCTCGCCTTCGGGTGTGCTGGCTTCGGCGGCAGCAATTCGCGCCGCACAGTCCTCGTCGCGCCGGTCGCCGGGAAAAGCTGCCACCGGGCGCGCGAGCGAGAGTTCCAGCCCGATCAGGCTGAGCAGAATCAACACCGGTACCAGGGTTTTCGCACCGCGCATAACGTTTGCCTCACAGGGAACGATGACTACTGACGATCATATCAACACGGACGATCATATCAATACAGTCCGCCGGGCGGGCAGAGCGCCGGTAAAGGATACCCATCCGGCGCGGCCCGGTCAACCACCGTGTCGCTGACGCTGCGCAGACCGGGGCTAGGTGAATTCACAACTCTCTAATGGGGGTTGGGCGCGGCGTATGGTACAGTACTGTGAGGCGCGCCTGCTGGACACGATCGGATGCCCGATCAGATGGTGGAGACGGATGGCACAGACGAACGGTCGCCACGCGATCCTGCGGGCGACGAACCTGACGAAGGACCTGCCGCTGGGACCGGTGGTGGTGCACGCGGTGCGCGGCGTCGATCTGACGATTCTTGACAACGAGATGGTGGCAATTGTCGGGCCATCAGGCAGCGGTAAGAGCACGCTGCTTGGCCTGATTGGCGGGCTGGACACGCCGACGACCGGGCGCGTCGAGATCGACGGCGTCGACATTACCAACATGAGCGAGGGCCGCCTCAGCGAGGTGCGCAACGAGAAAATCGGTTTTGTCTTCCAGTTCTTTAACCTGATCCCGACGCTGACCGCGCTGGAAAACGTGGCGCTGCCGATCCAGTTCGCCAACCGGCCGAAGTTCGAGCCGGAAAAACGCGCCCGCGAACTGCTGGGCTTACTCGGCCTGAGCGACCGCCTCAACCATCGCCCGATGGAGCTGTCCGGCGGGCAGCAGCAGCGTGTTGCGATTGCGCGGGCGCTGGCGAATAACCCGCCGCTGCTGTTGGCCGACGAGCCGACTGGCAACCTCGACTCTGAGGCGTCGGAAGTTGTGCTGGAGGCGCTGCGCGCGGTCTGGCGCGAGACGGGCACAACGGTCGTGCTGGTGACGCACGATCACGACCTGGCGGCGCGTATGGGCCGCGTGATGGAACTGGTGGACGGGCGCATCGTGCGCGAGTACGTCCCGGCATGAGATTGCTGCGCTTCTTCATCCTTCATTCCTTGCGTGATATGGGGCGCAACCGGACGCGGACCGCGTTCGCGCTGGTCTGTGTGGCGACGGGCGTCGCGGCGGTTGTGGCGCTGCGATCGCTGGGCTTCATGGTCGCGGACGAGCTGACCAGCAACCTGGCTGAGATGAATCGCGGTGACCTGCGCCTGACCGCTACGCACGACATCGGAAACCTGGCTGACCGCAGCGCGCAGGGCTGGATTGTGTTCTCGGACGAAGCGGTTGCCGCGATGCGCTCGTGGGCGAACCGCGAAGGTGTTGATCTGACCGTCGCGCGGACGAACGCTGTCTCGTCGGTGCGCCACCTCGTGCAGGGCGGGGCGAGAGGGACAGCCCCGGTGCTGGCGCTGTTTATCGAGCCGGAGTTGTACCCGTTCTACGGCGCGATCACGCTTGAGGATGGGCGCCCGCTGGCCGAGGCGTTCGACGAGAACGCCGCCGGGCGGCTGGCAGCGCGGATTGCGCCTCAGGTCAGCGCGGTGGCGGCGCTTGGTGCATCGCCCGGCGCGGGGAGTATGGGCCTGGCCTGGGCAACTTATCCGACCTATCGGATCACGCACGCCCGACCGGCGGTGATCTCCAGTAACCTGCGCCGCGCCTCGACCCTGGCTCTGCGCGAAGGCGATGTGTTGCGGATCGGCGCGTCGGATGTGCTGTTCGTCGTGGCAGGCGTGGCTCCGGCCAGCGCCGAGACAATCCTCTCCACGCCGCAGACGGCCCTGATCGACTTCGTCTATCTGCCGTTCGATGACCTTGTGCTGTTGGGCGACCGGCCCTTGCCGGATCAGGTCTACGTCAAGGCGCCGCTGGGCCGCGATATCAGCGCGCTGGACAAAAGCCTGCTTGCGACGCTTGAGGGCCGGATCCGGACGGACGGCAACCTGGACGAGACGCTCAGCCGTGTGTCGGTTGCCGCGCTTGAAGAACAGAACGCGGAGACGGCTGACGTGATCGACGACATGATCCTGGTGATGGGTCTGTCGTCGCTGCTGATCGGCGGAATCGGCATTATCAACACGATGCTGGTGGTTGTCAGCCGCCGCACGCTGGAGATCGCTGTCCTGAAGACGCTCGGTCTGAAGGCCTACCGCGTCACGACGCTGTTCCTGATTGAGGCGGCGCTGATGGGGCTGATCGGCAGCCTGCTTGGCATCCTCGCCGGGGTGGCGCTGAGCTACGCGGTCAAAAGCGTCGGTGAGGAAGCGTTCAGCCTGGCGCTGGTCTGGCGGCTCTATCCTGAGGCGATGCTGAGCGGCCTGTTTCTCGGCATGATTATCACCGTGTTGTTTGGCTTCCTGCCGACGCTGATCGCGGGACAGGTACGCCCGGCGATCGTGCTGCGCCCGAACGAGGCGCAGATGCCTGCTGCCGGCCTGCTCCAGACGCTCGCCACGCTGATCGTGATGATTGGCGTACTGGGGCTGCTGGTCAGCTCGATTGTGGACGACAGCATTACGATCAACCCGGTCTATATGATCGCGGGGGGCGGCGCGCTGATCGGGCTGTTTCTTGGCGTCATTATCGCCAATCTTGGCGTCGGGCGGCCTATTCCTGACTACTACCAGTTCCGCCTGCCGCGCCGTTTCGAGCGACTGGATAACCGGATCACAGGCGGGACAGGGGCGCTTGTGGCGCTGCTTCCCGGCGGACGCGATCTTGACCGGCGCGAGCGCGGACGCGTGGCGCTGACGCTTAGCTTGCGCGGCCTGCGGCAGATCGCGCTGCTGTATGGGGCGCTGGCGGTCGGCGCGGCGCTGGCGTCCGGCATCATGCTGATTGTTGCTGAAAGCTGGCGCCCGCTCCAACTGGGTGAAGCCAAGCCGCCCGGCTGGATTCTGACGGCCATTCGACAGGGCGATGCGCTCTGGATCGCAGCCTGGCTGGCGCTGACCACCGGCCTCGGTCTGCTGATTCGGTGGTATGGGCGCTCGCTCGCCAGTCTGATCGCGCTCGGCACCATCGGTGTGACGATGGGGACGGGGATCGGGCTGCTGGCCGGCCGTGGATTGGAGCGGCTGCTGGCCGGGACTGCCTTCTGGGAGGCGCTGAGCGCGCAGGCGACCGGCGT
>JADLHR010000344.1 GCA_020848665.1 Anaerolineae bacterium | reverse complement strand
GCGTGCGTGACGCGGCGCGCGGCGATTTCGTGCGGACCGCGCGCGCCAAGGGCCTGCCGGAGCCAGATGTGCTCGACCACATTCTGCGCGTCGGGCTGCTGCCGGTGGTATCGGTCGCGGCGCTGCAGGCGGGCTTTCTGCTCGGCGGGACGGTGATCACCGAGACGATTTTCGTGCGGCGCGGCCTGGGACAGGTGCTGCTGAGCGCCGTGATCAACCGCGATTACCCGGTTGTGCAGGGGCTGGTGGCGCTCTCCGCGCTGGTGTACACCACGCTCAACGCGGCGGCGGACGTGCTCTATTACCGGCTCGACCCGCGCGTGCGGCGCGACAGCTAGGCGAGGGGCAGGGTGGTGCGGCGAAGCGTGCGCCTGTACATGGCGCTGGGGCTGGGCGGGCTGATCGTGACGCTGTCGCTGCTCGCGCCGCTGCTGGCAACGCACGATCCGCGCGCCGCCTTTCCCCAGGCACAGCTTCAGCCGCCGTCGCGCGAGCATCCATTCGGGACGGACCTGTTGGGCCGCGACGTGTACAGCCGCGTGCTGTACGGAGGCCGGCGGACATTTGGTGTGGCGCTGCTGACGGCGCTTATTACGCTGGGACCGGGCCTGCTGATTGGGGCAGCAGCGGGCTTCAGCGGGGGCTGGATCGATACGGCGCTGACGACGCTGCTCGACGCGCTGCTGGCTGTTCCGGCGCTGGTGCTGGCTCTGGCGCTGCTGACGCTCGCCGGGAGCGGGAGCGTGCAGATCGCTGTCGCGGTCGGCGTCGCCGGGATTCCGGCGTACGGACGGGTTGTGCGCGCGGCTGTGCTGGAAGCGCGCAGCCGCCCCTTTGTCGAGGCGGCGCGGGCGATTGGCGCGGGACCGGCGGGCATCCTGGCGCGGCACATTATGCCGACAATTGCGCCGCCACTGCTGGCGTTCGCCGGGGTGATGTTGAGCTGGGCGATCCTCAACAGCGCCGCGCTGGTATTCCTCGGCTTTGGGGGAGACATTTCCGCGCCAGACTGGGGCGTGATGCTGGCTGATGGCCGCCAGGCGTTCCGCACCGCGCCCTGGGTCGCGCTGGCGCCTGGCGTCGCGCTGAGCGCGACCGTGCTGGCGATCAACTGGCTGGCGGACGGCCTCGACCGGCGGGCACGCTAACCTGCGGCAGGCGGCGGTGCTGCGCCCGGCACGACAACGCTGAACAGCACTTCATCGGATGATATCTGGCCGACCCACACACCCTGATCCGAGTAAGCCGGGGTGGCGGTCGGCGCCTGGCCGGATGCTGGCAGCGGTAGCACGCCAGTGCTGGGGTTGCTGTAGAAGGCGCGGATGCGATATTCCCCGGTCGTTAGACCAATCGCGCTGAGCTGCTGCGGTGACAGCGCGTAGGCCTGCGTGCAGCGCGCCCGCGAGCCGAGCAGGTGCAGGTCTTCGCTGGGGTACGACTGCGGCGCGCCGCGTGGCGCGGCGTTGTCCGAGAGAATCTGATCGGTCCCGACGCGGCGAATCTCAATTGACAGGCCCGCGTCGTTCTGAAGCCGGGTGAGTGGTGGCATGGCGCCGGTCAGATAGAGAATTACCGGGCCGATGTCCTGGTTGGCGAAGGTGACGTTGATTTCGAGCGGCTGATCGCTGGCGACGATACGGTTAGGCAGGCGCAGCTCCAGGCCGAGCGCCTGCGCGTCGCCGCCTGACTGCGCGAGGACCGAGCGGTTGTTGCCGCCGATGGGCGCGGCGAGATCGGTGCACTGCGGACCCTGGCGGATGACCGGAGCGAAGCGCGGCAGGAACGAGAGCGCGAGCAGCGCCGCCAGCGCCAGGAACAGCGCCACGCGGGTCCGATCAAATGACCCGACGCGATCGCGGGCGGTTCTTCTGTCTCGACGGGCCATGCCTGCGTGCTATCCTTCGTCCTAGCCTTCGTGCAGAATCCAGTCTTCGACCAGGCGCGCTGCCTCGGCGCCCGGCTCGACCTGCGCCACATCCAGCCACAGGATACCGGTGTCGTGCCCCTTGAACCAGGTCATCTGGCGCCGGGCAAAAGCGCGTGTCGCCTGGCGAATGCCGTCGATTGTCGCAGCCAGTGACTGCTCACCGGCGAAGTAAGGCTGCCACTGCGCGTAACCCAACCCGCTCATCGACGGCAGGTCCCAAGTATAGCCCGTCTCTAGCAAGGCGCGCACCTCGTCCGCCAAGCCAGCATCGATCATCGCGGTGACGCGGCGGTTGATGCGCTCGTGCAGCGCTGGGCGCGGCAGCGTCAGCCCAATCTGGCACAGGCGGTAGGGTGGCGGGGTCTTGCGCTGGAGCGCCGAGATCGGCGTGCCGGTTTCCAGGCAGACTTCGAGCGCGCGCACCACGCGGCGCACATTGCGAAAGTCGATGCGCGCGGCGGCTTCCGGATCGTGCTGCTGAAGGCGGGCGTGCAGCGCCGCTGCTCCGCGCTCACGCGCATAGGCTTCCAGTTCGGCGCGCAGCGCTGGGTTGGGCGGCACTTCCGGGATACCCCAGCCTTCAGTTACCGCGCTGAGGTACTGGCCGGTCCCACCAACCAGCAGTGGCAGGCCGCCGCGCGCATGAATGTCGTCGATGGCGGCGTAGGCGGCGCGCTGATATTCGGCCAGGGTGAAGGGCTGATCGGGGTCTACCACGTCGAGCAGGTGATGCGGTACTGCGGCGCGGTCAGCGGGCGCGGGCTTGGCCGTGCCGATGTCCATCCGCCGGTAAATCTGGCGGCTGTCAGCGCTGACGATCTCGCCGCCGAAACGCTGCGCCAGCGCGATCCCCAGCCCGGTCTTGCCGCTGGCAGTTGGTCCTGAGATCACAACCAGTGGGCGGCGCTCGGCCTGCGCTTCTGGCTCCGGCTCAGGGGCAGGCGCCGGCTCCTGCTGGGTAGCTCCAGCCTGCGGCAGCGCCGACCAGTAGACTCCGCTGGGGCGGTTACCACGCCACGGCATGCCGGATGATCTCCACGCTGGCCTCTCCCCGCTCGAACGCGACGGCGGCGACATCTACGCGCCAGGGAACGGCGCGCAGATTGTGCGCTTCCAGATAGGCTTCGGCCAGCCCCAGCAGCCGCGCCTGCTTGCGCGTGTTGACGCTTTCCAGGGCCAGGGCGCGCGCGGTTTCAGGCGGACCGGAACGCGCGCGCACCTCGACGAACACGATCTCGCCGTCACGCTCAGCCACGATATCCAGCTCACCGAGGAGGTTGCGCCAGTTACGCGCCAGAATAGTGTACCCCTCGTGACGCAGCCGATCGGCTACGAGGGCTTCTGCGCGCCGTCCGAGGGATTGTCGCCGGGTGGTCATTCCAGGCTCATGCTGCGTCAGGTTCGCGCGCGGCGGGAAGCAGACGGCGCGGTCCGGGTCAGGACTGTCCGGCGACACGCGCCAGACCCGCCTTATCCAGAAGCTGGAGTTCGGTGCGCGTGATATAGATCAGGTTCTGGTCCGAGAACTGGTAGAGCGCGCGGCAGGTCTGCTCGCGCGTGGTTCCGATCTTGGCCGCGATCTGGTCGAGCGTCAGGTCACGGGTGATCGCTGTCTCGCCCAGGCCCGCGAACTGGCCGAGGAGGAAGGTGGCTAGCCGCCCCGCAACTGGCTGGAAGGCCAGCCCTTCCACAATCTGGCTCGCGTGCTGCATGTGCCCGATCATCTTCTCGCAGAGCTGCCACAGCGCGTCCGGCGCGCCGCGCAACAGCGGGACTAAAGCCTCGCGCGGCCAGAGATAGACATGGCTGTTTTGGCGCGCTTGCAGCGAGACGGGCATCCGGGTTTCCTCTTTGAAGAAAGCCAGGCCCCAGAACACCTCTCCCCGCCCGGCGCTCAACAGGAAAAGCTGCCGCCCTTCCTCAGACTCTTTCACTCCGTCCACCTGGCCGTCACCGACGATGAACAAATAGGGCCAGACATCGCCATACAGGGCCAGGTAGCTGCCCTTGGGATAGCGCCGGTGCTGCGCGCGCCGCCCGACTGCCAGGCGCTGGTCAGCGCTGAGCAGGCTGAAGATTTCGTTGTGGGACAGAAGCGCCTCTAGCTCTGCGCTCATGGTGCCCTCGCTCGATCCAGCCGGATAGCTTGCCTGATACTATAGCACATTGAGGCGAGATTTGCGCTAGCGCAAAGACGAGCCTTAACAATTGTGTGATGCTTTACACAAATGTTTTCCAGGCACGCGCGGGCGCTTCGCGCGGGCATCCTGCACAAGATTTCGGTATCAGATTTTTTCAAAGGGGGAGTACAATGCACGACATGCCCGAACGCAACCGCACGGCGCTGGCGGCGCTGGCCGTGGTGATCGGCTTATTCCTGTTGATCGGTGCTCCGATCCTCGTCCAGAACTCGCTCGATCCGGTGTTGGAGGAGCTGCTGGAGGTCGTCAAGGGACGCCCGGCATTTCTGAGCGGACTCTCGCTGTTCACGCTGTTCTATCCCTTGTGGCGGGCGCTGTCGTTCATCGCCGGAGTCGCCTTGCTCGTCAGCGCACCGTCCATTCGCCAGGGGCAGGGTTGGACGCTGCCCGTCACGCTGACCGCCTACGCCATGCCATCCATCGGCGGCATGTTCATGTTCCTGCCGTTCATTAGCTGGGTCGAAGGCGCGTTCCCGATCCCGCTGATCATTGCGTTCGTCGGTTTAATCGGCTTCTGGGCGACGCTGGCCCTGCGCAACACCGATCGCCTGCACAAGATCGCGGACGTGCTGACGTTCACGTTTATGGGGATGCTGGCGACGCACGCCTTCGTGATCGGTGTTGGGGCGCAGCGCCAGTTGATGACACGGCCCAGCAAGCCGCTGTATGAAGGGCTGGAGTGGTGGATTCTGACCATGACCGGCGACATCAACTGGATCGCTGCTGCCGGGCTGGTGATCGCGATTCCGCTGCTGATCATGCGCAAAAAGGCCGGCTGGTATCTGGCTGTCATCAGCGCGGTATCCATCCTGCTGATCGACGCCCCGGCGCAGATCATTCGCACCAACACCCTCGACTACCTCTACGGCAGCCTGTTGTCCATCGGGCTGCTGCTGTGGCTGGCGATCCCGGCGTTCCAGGAACGGATCATCGGCGAGCGCGTGAGCATGACTGGGACCGAGTTGAAAAGAGAGGCGTCCGGGATTAAACTGGACGATTCACCGGGAACGCCTGCTGTGGCGTCGTAAGCGGCTGGCGGCTGCCTTCGGGCAACTGCGATCTGCGCGCTGCTGTGACCGCCCGGTTTTCCGGGCGGTTTGTTTTGCCTGGCCCCTGCGCCGTGTGACATGGAGAAAACTCTATGAACGTTGAGGTTCTGAGCATCGGGACAGAACTGCTGCTGGGTGAGATTGTCGATACCAATTCCGCGTATATTGCGCGCCAACTGCGCGACATCGGCGTGAACATCTTTTACCTGACGACTGTCGGCGACAACCTGGAGCGTATCGCCGCCGCGATTCGCTCCTCGCTGCTGCGCGCCGATGTCGTCCTGACGACCGGCGGGCTGGGGCCGACGGTGGACGATATGACGCGCCAGGCGGTCGCGCAGGCGACCGGGCGCGCGTTGGAATTCAGCCCGGAGCTGCTGGAGCAGATCGCAGAGCGTTTCCGGCAGCTTGGCTCGCAGATGAGCGAGAACAACCGGGTCCAGGCGTACATCCCGGCGGGATCGATCCCGGTCCATAACCGGCTGGGCACCGCGCCCTGTTTTATCGTCGAGACAGACGGCGGAACAGTGATCAGTCTGCCGGGCGTCCCGCGCGAGATGAAGGACATCCTGGCGACGACCGTCATCCCCTACCTGCGCGAGCGCATGGGCGGGCGCGGGACGATCAAGGCGCTGGTGTTGCGCACGGCCGGGATCGGCGAGAGCCAGATCGACGCGCGCATCGCGGACCTGATGACCTGGACTAACCCGACCGTCGGGCTGGCGGCACATACCGGCCAGACGGATATTCGCATCACCGCGCGGGCCGACACCGAGGTTGAGGCTGACCGGATGATCGCCGAGGCCGAGCAGATCGTGCGCGAGCGCGTCGGCGAGTACATCTATGGGACCGATAAACAGCCGCTCGAAGAAGTCTTCCTGGCGCTGCTGCGCGATAAAGGCTGGAAGCTGGCGGTCAGCTACACCGGGCCGGAAGGCGATACGTTCGCCGCGCGGCTCGGCCAGGGTGGCGCTGTCGCGTGCGAGACCTGCAACGACGATCTGGCGGCGCTGCTGGAGCGGCTCGGAATAGACCCGGTGCAAGCTGCTGAGCCAGCGGCGCTCGACTACTGCCAGTTGTCGCGCGCCGAAGCCAAGCGGCTGGAGGCGGAGACGGGCGCGGATGTTGTGATCGCGATTGTGACGTTCGACGCCGGGACCGGCATCACGGC
This sequence comes from Anaerolineae bacterium, assembly GCA_020848665.1. Classification (GTDB taxonomy): domain Bacteria; phylum Chloroflexota; class Anaerolineae; order Aggregatilineales; family Aggregatilineaceae; genus DYGX01. The sequence goes on along the minus strand of JADLHR010000344.1, from coordinate 6,649 downwards.
GCTGGCCGCGCACGAGGAGCGCAGTCGCTGCTACGGCTTCGGCGGCGCGAACTCCGACGCGCCGTTCTGGGCCGGGACGTGGGGCATGAGCATGGCCTGGCAGCTTGCCCGGCACGCGGTCACGGACTAGCGTTGTGGCGGACGATTCTCTGAGCAGCGCCGGTCTGGCGCGGGCGTTGGCAGCGGCGGGGCTGATCCAGTTTGGCCGTTTCGAGCAGCCGGATGGCGCGTCCTGGCCGGTTGCGATCCACCTGGGCTGGCTGCCGTCCTACCCGGACACGCTGCGAGTGGTAGCACGGGCGCTGGCGCCGCTGCTCGACCGGCTGAGCGTCGATCGGGTGCTGGCCGCACCGGGCGCGCTGCCGATTGCGGTGGCGCTGGCGCTGGAAACAGGGATGCCGGTGGTGTATACCGTCAATGAGGCGCGCCCGGCAACCGCTGCGCACGCGATTGAGGGCGCATATGATGTCGGCCATCCGACCGTGCTGCTGTCGGATGTGCTGCGCGACGCGGCGCAGGCGCAGGCAATTGGCGCGCTGGCGGAGCGCGTCGGGCTGGACGTGCGCGCTGCCTTGTGCGTGGTTGATCTTGATCTGGGCGCGCGCCAGGCCCTCGAAGCGGGCGGCTGGACCGTGCGCGCCGCGCTGACGCTCGACGCTGCGCTGCCAGAGCTTGAGGCAGCGGGCGTTCTGCCGCCGGTGATGCGCGCCAGCGTGCAGACGTGGCTCGACGACTGCCGCCGCGACCCGGCCTGCGGCTAGCGCGGGGAATGAGCCTCGGTAGCAGACACCGGCCCGTATTGTTCCTCGAAGGCGCTCTGCGTCAGGATCAGCGTCAGCGAGCGGCCGTTAGCCCAGACCTGCTCGACCTCGAAGCCGATACTCGCACACCAGCGCAGGGCGCGCGTATTGGAGCGCCGTACATCGATTCGCAGCGCGTTGCAGCAGGCCGTCGCAAAGAGCGCCCTGGCATACGCCAGGGCCGCCTCGCGCCCGTATCCCTGGTTCCACAGGTCAATTTCGCCGATCAGCAGCGCGAACGTCACCGCGCCGGGGCGGTCGTCGCAGGCGATGTAGAACTCGCCAATTGGCGGCTGCGCGCCACCGCGCCGACAGATCATGAAATGGTGCGCCTCGGCCTTGCCTGCCGCGTGGCGCGCGTACCATTCCGCCATGTCGCGCTCGTCATACTGCATCCCGTCCAGATCGCCTGCCGGGTCGCTGACGGCCGGGTTGTTCCACCACCGCTGAAGGTAAGGCAGATCAGCGCGCGTCGTCGGGCGGATCAGCAGCCGCGCGCTTTCGACATGCTGGGGCAGGCCGGGAACTGCGAATACGCCGGTTTCCGTTCGCGGATCAGTCATCGTCGTCTAGCCTCAACACTGCCATGAACGCCTCCTGCGGAATCTCGACGTTGCCGATCATCTTCAGGCGCCGCTTGCCTTTCTTCTGTTTTTCGAGCAGTTTCTTCTTGCGCGTGATGTCACCGCCGTAGCACTTGGCGAGCACGTCCTTGCGCAGCGCCTTGACATTCGCGCGGCTGACGATCTTGTTGCCGACAGCAGCCTGGATAGGCACCTCGTACAACTGGCGCGGGATCAGGCGCTTGAGCTTGGAGACGAGCCGCTGCCCCTTGTGAAACGCTTCGTCCTCGTGGACGATCATTGCCAGGGCATCGACCGGCTGCTTGTTGACCAGCACGTCGAGCTTGACGAGCTTGTCCGGGCGATATTCCAGGAAGTGATAATCCAGGCTGGCGTAGCCACGCGTGCCAGATTTCAGGCGGTCGTAGAAGTCCACGATCAGCTCGGACAGCGGGATCTCGTACTTTAACAGCACGCGCTTCTGGTCGAGATAGTCCATGCTGAGGTACACGCCGCGCTTCTTGGTCACCAGGTCCATGATCGGGCCGATGAACTCCTCTGGCGTGAAAATCTCGATCGCCATCCACGGCTCGCGGATTTCGTCGATGGTGCTGGGGTCAGGCAGATCGGCCGGGCTGTGGATGGTGATCGTCTCGCCGCTGCGCAGCACGACCTGGTAGGCGACGCTCGGCGCGGTTGCCAGCAGGTCGAGGTCGTATTCGCGCTCCAACCGCTCCTGCACGATGTCCATGTGGAACAGGCCGAGGAACCCGACACGGAAGCCAAAATTCAGCGCCTGCGACGTTTCTGGCTCGTAAACCAGCGCGGCGTCGTTGAGCTGGAGCTTTTCCAGCGCCTCGCGCAGGTCATTGAAGTCGTCGTTGTCCGACGGGTAGAACCCGGCAAAGACCATCGGCTTGGCCTGCTTGTAACCAGGCAGCGGGGCCGGCGCAGGGTTATGCGCCTGGGTGATGGTGTCGCCCACTCGGCACTCGCGGACGGTCTTCAGCCCGGTCGCAATGTAGCCGACCTCGCCGGCCGTCAGCGAGCGAATCGGCTGCATGTTGGGGTTAAAGATGCCAAGCTCGACCGGCTCGATCTCGACCTTGGACGCCATCAGGCGCAGGACATCGGTCCTGTTGATTGTACCGTCGAAGACGCGGACGTAGGCGATCACGCCTTTATACGAATCGTAGTGGCTGTCGAAGATCAGGGCTTGCGCGGGCGCATCAGGATCGCCTTTGGGCGGCGGAACGCGGCGCACAATCGCTTCGAGGATGTGCTCGACGTTGACGCCGGTCTTGGCGCTGACCTGGACCACGTCGGCGGCGTCCAGCCCGATCAGGTCCTCGATCTCCTGGGCGATCTCGTCCGGCTGCGCCGCTGGCAGGTCTATCTTGTTGACGACCGCGATCAGGTCGAGGTCCTGCTCCAGCGCCATGTAGAGATTGGCGAGGGTCTGGGCCTCGACGCCCTGCGTCGCGTCCACGACCAGCAGCGCGCCTTCGCACGCCTGAAGCGCGCGGCTGACCTCATACGAGAAATCGACATGGCCGGGCGTGTCGATCAGGTTCATTTCATAGGTCTGCCCGTCCTGCGCGGTGTACTGCATTCGCACGGCGGACGCTTTGATGGTCACGCCGCGCTCGCGCTCCAACTCCATGCTGTCGAGCACCTGCTCCTGCATGTCGCGCTCGCTGATCGTGCCAGTGATCTGGAGCAGGCGGTCGGCCAGGGTGCTCTTGCCGTGGTCAATATGGGCAATAATCGAGAAATTACGAATATGCGCTTGATCCATCGTGTGAGTCGCCAACTGGAACGGAATGAGAACAGGAAGACAGAATGCGTGCTGGAACCGGAAAACCTGGAAAAACCGCGCTTCGGGAAACCGGCAGACAACCGGATTGGCGAGATGATCTGAATCTCTGCTCCGACCCAAGTATATCGGATGAAAACGCGGTTGCCTATAGCTGTTGCGCCTCGCGCACTGGCCGCACGCGTCCCGTGACCAGAGAAGTTTGCAGGCGTATGGGGGACTTACTATACTCGGCTGAGCGGGGCGAAAGCTGCCCGCAGCGTACAATCAACCGGCAGGAGAAGACGAGAAGCGTGGGATCATTACGGAAGGGCTTGTCGCGGACGCGCCAGTCATTCTTCGGACGGATTGCTCAGGCGTTCGGTGCGACGGAGATCGACGAAGATACCTGGGATGATGTCGAGGCGCTGCTGATCCAGGCGGATGTTGGCGTCGCCACCACGACTAAACTGGTCGAGCGCATGAAAGAGCGCGTCCGGCGCGACGGGATCACGCGCCAGGACCAGTTGACCGAGGCGCTGAAGGACGAACTGCGCAAACTGCTGACCGAGCCGACGCCGCTCAATCTCAGCGGGCGCGAGCTGTCGGTGATGCTGATCGCGGGCGTCAACGGCTCTGGCAAGACGACGACGATTGGCAAGCTTGCGTACCGCATGCGTCTCAACAACCGCAAGGTGATCATCGCGGCGGGCGACACTTTCCGCGCAGCAGCAATTGACCAGCTTAAACTGTGGGGCGACCGCGCCGGGGTGCCGGTGATCGCGGGCCTGCCGAACAGCGACCCGGCGGCGGTCGTCTACGACTCGATCAACGCGGCGCGCGCGCGCCACGCCGAGGTGCTGATTGTGGACACCGCCGGGCGTCTGCACAGCAATTTCAACTTGATGGCCGAGCTGGTCAAGGTGCGCGACGTGCTGCGCAAGGTCATTCCGGATGCGCCGCACGAGACGCTGCTGGTGCTGGACGGAACGACCGGCCAGAACGCCCTGACGCAGGCCAAGAAGTTTCAGGAAGCGATTGACGTGAGCGGCGTCGTCGTCACCAAGCTTGACAGCACGGCCAAAGGCGGGATGCTGTTCGCAATCCAGCAGGAGCTTGGGCTGCCGATCCACTACGTCGGCATCGGCGAAAGCGTGTACGACCTGGTTTTTTTCAATCCGGCTAAATTCGTGGACAGCCTGTTTGAAAACGGGCACGACGAGGAGTGAGTATCGTGGAAGACCTGACAAGCCGTTTGTATGAGATGCGCCGCACGGTCGAGCACCTCATGGAGCGTCTTTGACGTAGCGGCGCAGATTGAAGAAGCTGCCCGGCTGGAGGACGACTCCACTCAGACCGGGTTCTGGGACGATCCAGAAGCCGCGCAGCGGACTATGCGCCGTCTGGCGCGCCTCAAGGAATCGAACACGCATTGGCTTAGCGCGCGCCAGCGGCTGAACGACGCGATTGAGCTGGCTGAGATCGATGACGATTCGCTCGCGCCGGAGCTGGCCGCCGAGACCGACGCGCTTGAGGCCGAGGTCGAACGGCTGTCGTTCCGCGCCAAGCTGAGCGGCAAGTACGACGCCGAAGACGCCTATCTTGCGATTCACGCCGGGGCAGGCGGGACCGACGCGCAGGACTGGGCAGCGATGCTGCTGCGCATGTACCTGCGCTGGGCGGAGCGACGCGGCTTCAAGGTCGAGGTGGTGGACGAGATGCCCGGCGACGAGGCCGGGGTGAAAAGCGCAACCGTCTCGATCCAGGGTGACTATGTCTACGGCTATCTCAAGTCCGAGGCGGGCGTGCACCGGCTGGTGCGGCTCAGCCCGTTCGACTCGAACAATCGGCGGCACACGTCGTTCTGTCTGGTCGAAGTCTGGCCGGACGTGCAGGGCGAGATCGACATCGTGATTGACGAGAAGGATTTGCAGATCGACACCTTCCGCAGCAGCGGGGCGGGGGGGCAGAACGTCCAGAAGAACGAGACCGCGATCCGCATCCATCACCTGCCGACCGGGCTGATCGTAAGCTGCCAGAACGAGCGCAGCCAGTCCCAGAACAAGGAGCGCGCCATGCAGGTGCTGAAGATGCGCCTGCTGGACCTGGAGCGCCATAAGCAGGAAGAGGAGTTCGCCGAACTGAAAGGCGAGCACGTTAGCGCGGGGTGGGGCAATGCGATCCGCTCCTACGTGTTGCACCCGTACCAGATGGTCAAGGATACGCGCAGCGGTCACGAGAGCGGCAACACCCAGGCCGTGCTCGACGGCGATTTGGACGACTTTATGGAAGCTTACCTCGCGGCGCGCGTCGGCGCGGCGCCGTGACGCGACGATAGCATGCTGGTCCCGGCTCCCGATGGCTGCACCACCGGGAGCCGCGCTGTCTATCCCGCCGCGCTTTGAAAAATGGGCGGCTGCTCGTACAATCGAGACACCAAAAAAGGTCAATCGAGCACGGTACGACCCCGACCATCCGAGCCAGCGTGTACCGCCGCACGGAAGGGCATCCGATGAGCGTACAGCGCACTTATCTGGACTTCGAGCTGCGCATCGAGGACCTCGGCGGCGGGCGCTACCGCGCGACCGTGGTCGAGATGCCGCTGGGTGAGGGGCCATCGCAGGTCGCCCACGATTTTACGCTGCCCTTCGCGCCGGACGAATTGGCGCGTATGCTCGGCATCCTGAGCGGACGTGGCAATGCGTCGCCCGCTGAGCGGATGCGCACCGCGCGCGTTTTCGGCGAGGGGCTGTTCAACGCGGTTTTCGCCGGGCCGGTCTATACCGTCTATTTTTCCAGCCGGGACCGCGCTCGCACGGCGCAGGGCCTGCGTGTCAAGCTGGCGCTTGACGACGCGGGTGATCTCGCCTCGCTGCCCTGGGAATTTCTGCGCGACCCGGCAGTTGACTATCTCGCGCTCTCGCGCACGACGCCGCTGGTCCGCCACCCGCGTCGCCTGGTGATCCGCTCACGCCCGGTCTTTCGCCCGCCGCTGCGCATCCTGGTCATGATCTCCAGCCCGGCTGATCTGCCGCCGGTCGATGCTGAAGCGGAGTGGCAGAACGTCCTGAAGGCCACCGAGCAGCTTCGGGCGCGCGGCCTGCTGGAACTGGAGCGGATCGAAGAAGCGACGCTGCGCGCGCTTCAGCGCAAGCTGCGCTCGCGCGAGTTTCACGTCTTTCACTACATCGGGCACAGTATGTTCGACCCGGCGACGAACCAGGGGGTGCTCGCGCTTGAAGACCCGCTGGGTGAAGGCGGTTTTGTCGCGGTCCGCGCCGAGGACCTGGCGCGCGAGCTGAGCGAGGAAAACACGATCCGGCTGGTCGTGCTGAACTCGTGCCAGAGCGCAGTCGCATCGGACGGCGGCGATCCATTCGCCGGGCTGGCGAGCAGCGTTGTGGCGCGTGGGCTGCCGGCAGTGGTCGCCATGCAGTACACCATCGCTGACGATGCGGCGCGCGTGTTCTCCGAGGAGCTGTATCGGGCGG
>JADLHR010000343.1 GCA_020848665.1 Anaerolineae bacterium | reverse complement strand
GCGGGTCGATCTCCTCGCGCAGCAAGCGCAGGTCTTCGGCGGTGGGCGGTGGCGTCTCACGCAGATCAGGCGCGATCGCCAGCTCGAAGCCGGTCTTGGCTCGCACCTGCTCGACCGTCACGCCGGGATGCAGCGTGATCAGCCGCATCCGTCCATCTGCCCAATCGAACTGGCCCAGGTCGCTGACAAGATAGCGCGGACCGTGACCCTGCTGGCGGGCCGGATCGTGCCCCAGGCCGCTGACCCAATCGACGCGCGGCGCGAAAATCGCGCGTGAGTGGCGTGGGACGTAAAGATAAATGCGCTCGGAGAAGACGCTCACATCCGGGACGCCGCCGGAGCCGGGCAGGCGCAGGCGCGGGCGGGCGTGGTCGCGGCCAATCGCAAGGTTGTTGGTGTTGCCCGCCGCATCGACCTGCGCCGGACGGAAAAACTCCTTCGGCGCGTAGGTATGCAGCAGGTCGGCGGCGATACTCACAAAGCTGGCGTGCGCCAGCGCCCGGCCGAGCCACAGCGCCTCGGCAGTCGCCAGGCCGAGCGGCGCCCAGTCCTGAACCAATCCCTGCCCGATGGCCGAGGCGAACATCGCGTTTGGCGCGTGGGTGCGCTTGGCGAGGATGTAGCCCGCCGCCACCAGCGGCGTCGCCAGCCCGTGCGCCAGCAGCTCGCCGTCGCTCACCTGCCGGGCGATACAGACGGCAAGCAGCTCGTCAACAGTGTACGAATCTCCAGACGAGGCGGCTGCGGCGCGAGGCATCATCGGCAGGCGGTCAGTCGCGGTTGCGCCCGCCGAAGACCAGCATCGCGTAATAGAGCAGCGTCAGGATTGAGGTTGCCACGGCGGCGACGTAGGTAAAGGCTGCGGCGCGCAGCACGGCCTTGGCGCCGTCGCGGTCCTGCTCGGTGGCGAGCAGCCCCGTTTGGTCCAGCATCTTCATTGCGCGGCGGCTGGCATCCAGCTCGACCGGCAGCGTGACAATCGTGAACAGCGCCGCCCCTGCGAACAGCACCAGCCCGATCGTCGCCAGGCCGGTGGCGTTGAACAACAGACCGGCGATGATCAGCATGATGCCAATCGACGGGCCGAACTGCGCGCTGGGCACCAGCAGCGAGCGCAGGCTCATCAGCGGGCTGTTCTGCTGGTGCTGCTGAACGTGGCCCAGCTCGTGCGCGGCAACGGCCATCGACGCGACCGAAGGCTGCGTGGCGACGCCCTGCGACATGCGCACCACCCCTTTGCTGGGATCATAGTGGTCGGTAAGCTGGCCGCCGGTAACTTCCAGCCCGACTGCCTGGACGTTGCCGCTGCGGATCAAAAGCTGCGCGGTCTGCTGCCCATTCACGCCCTGGCTGTTGCGGATGTTGCCCCACTTCTGATAGGCGCCGCGCACAGCCGCTTGCGCCAGGCCGGAGATAACGAGCGTCGGCAGCATGACGAGCAGGATATAGTTCGAATCGAAGAACATGCACGTCTCCTTTAGCGGCGCGCCAGAGCCTGGCGGATAGAACAGGCACGCGATGCGCGATCAGCCGTCCGCATCGAGCGAACTCCTCGCACCCGGTGCGATTATGATACCGGTGTGGCCGAAGGCACCGGCGCAGCGGGCGCGTCAACGCGCGGCGCGCGCGGCTCCGTCAGGAAATCGATCGCGGCCTCGATCTGCGTGTCGTCCTCAAGGCCGCGCACCGGATCGAAAGCCACCTCTATATCAGGCGTGATTCCCACGTCGCTGACTGAGTGCCCGTCCGGCGTGTACCAGCGCGAGATCGTGATCCGCACGCCGCCGCCGTTCGACAGCTCACGCCAGATCTGGACCGATCCTTTGCCAAAGGTTGGCATGCCGATAATCGTCGCGCGATCCCGGTCTTGCAGCGCCCCGGCGATCAACTCCGACGCGCTGGCGCTGCCCTCGTCTACCAGCACGACCATCGGGACGTGAGTTGCGATCGCGTTGCCAAGCGCCTCGTGAGTGTACTCGCGATCCGGCGCGCGCTCGATGACGACCGGCCCGCTGTCAATGAACGCGCTGGCAACATCAATCGCGGTCGTCAGATAGCCGCCGGGGTTGGCGCGCACATCGAGGATCAGCCCACTGAGCGCATCGCCGCCCATCGCCTCAATCGCCTCGCGCATCGCCTGGCCGGTGCTGAATTCGAACTGGTTGAGGCGGACGTAGCCAATATTGCCGTCCAGCACTTCCGAGGTCACGCTGGAGACTTTGATCCGGTCCCGTGTGACATCGACGTGCAGCATCTCTGCCGCGCCGGGACGCCGGACGCCGAGCCGCACGACCGACCCGGCCGGGCCGCGCACCTTCGCAATGATCTCGTTCTGCCCCTGGCGGGTGACATCGACGCCATCCACTTCGACAATCGTATCTCCGGCGCGCAGACCGGCGGCCTCTGCCGGTGACCCGGCCATGATCGAGACCAGCTCCAGCCCGCCGGACACCTCGTTCTGGCGGACAGTCGCGCCGATGCCCTCATACGAGCCGCCCATCGACTCGTTCACCTGCGCGAAGGTTTCCGGGTCCATGTAATCGGTGTTCTGGTCGCCAAGCGAGCCGAGCATCCCGCGCAGCGCGCCTTCCATCAGGGCCTCGTCGTCCAGCGGATCGACGTAATTCTCATGCAGCAGCGTCCAGGTCTCCCAGAACGGCTCGAATAACGCCCCGGTCTCTTCGGTCGGGCCATCGCCCTGCGCGCTGACCGGGGTACGATCCGACGCGCCGAGCGTGTAGCCCGCGACGAACAGCGTGATCAACAGCGCGCTCAGGGCGCTGAGTGTGATCAGGCTGCGCGTAACTTGGGTGAAAGGCGCACGCCTCATGGTGAGGACTCCGTTACAGTCTCGTTGATTTTCCAGATTATACTCGTCTTGGACCGGGATTCGATAAGGAACGCATTAATTTTCTGGTGTCGGGGACGAGATCGCTGCGCGGTAATCGTCGAAGCCGCCCGCCGTGCACGCGTCAAGGTAGCGCAGCAGCTCGTCGCCGTCAATCGGGTAACGCGGATAGCATGAGGTCGGCCACGCGCCGCGCGGCGTCTCGACCACAACATCGACCAGCGCGCCGGGCAGATCGGCTTCGTCCAGCCGGTCCACGACCGTTTCGGCGGTGACGATCACCGTCCCGGCGACGACCGCCAGCTCCAGATCGATCCCCAGATTCTTATTCAGGCGCACGTTGCCGGACCGGTCGGCGGCGAGCGCGTGGATCACCGCCACGTCGCAGCCGATGGCCGGGAACGCGACCAGCTCCTCGCCGCTGTACGGATCGACGACCGTCTTCACATCGGGCCGCAGCGCGAGCAGGTCCGTGCCACGCCACGCTGGGGAAGGCATGAAGCCAACCCCGGCCATCCGGGCGCGAATGCCAAAGGCTAGGCTCGCCTCGGTTTCCTCGATCACGGTGCAGCGCCCGGCCTGGACAGCAGCAGTGAACATCGGCGCAAAGCCAAACGCTTCCAGCCCAAAGTAGCAGGTCCGCGTGCGGCTGACCAACCCCGCCCCAACCAGCAAATCGGACTCATAACTGGCCGTGATCGCGAGCAGCGTCAGGTCGCGCGGCGGATCGGGCCGGCGCAGCAGCGCGCGCACGAACGCGACCGGGCGGCGATAGAGCATGTTGCCGCCCAGCGCCAGCGTGCCGCCGGGCCGGACCAGCGCGGCGGCTTCGTCCAGCGAAAGGACGCGGTTAGGTGGGGACGGACGGGCGACGGTCATGGGCTTTGGGGTCCGTGCCGGAACGAAAAAGCGGCCAGGCTACAGGAGGCTGGCAGCCCGATCCTGCAACCTGGCGTGAGCGTTAGACTGGCGTCGCGCTTACTCGCTGCGGCGGTCCTCAATCGGCGTCCAGTGCAGGTCCACCGCGCCGATGTAGTTGCCACGCGGGCGGATCAGGCGGTTGTCGTTCCACTGCTCCACGATGTGCGCGGACCACCCGGCGATGCGCGACATAGCGAACATCGGCGTCATCATGTCAGTTTCGATACCGATCGCGTCGAGCACGATTGCGCTGTAGTAGTCCACGTTGGCGTACAGGTTACGCTCGACGAAATACGGGTCGGCCAGCGCCAGGTCCTCAAGCTGCTCGGCGACGCCCAGCAGCACGCATTTCTCTTTCGCGCCGCAGATCGCATTGGCGTGCTCTTTGAGGATCGCCGCGCGCGGATCGGGCGCTTTGTAGACGCGGTGGCCCATACCCATGATGCGACGGCCCTTGTCCTTGACTTCGTGGTCGAACCACTCGCGGACGCTGGGCGCTTCGGCCACTTCGCGGAACATGCGCATCGCGGCCTCGTTTGCGCCGCCGTGCTTGGGGCCTTTGAGCGAGCCAATCGCGGCGACGATCGCGCTGTACATATCTCCCTCGGTGCTGGTCACGACACGGCTGGTAAACGTGCTGGCGTTCATGCCGTGATCGGCCAGCAGCACGAGATAGACGTTCAGCGCATCCACCTCGGCGGGGGTCGCCTCGTGGCCGTGCAACATCCACAGGAAGTTGGCGGCCAGCCCCAGGTCATCGCGCGGAGCGACCGGTTCTTTGCCCTCGCGCAGGCGCGCCCAGGCGGCGATGATGGTCGGAATCTTGGCCGTCAGGCGCAGCGCCTTGCGATAGTTGGCGTCCTGGCTGTTGTCTTCGGCGGCGGGGTCGTTAAGGCCGATCTGCGAGACGGCGGTGCGCAGCACGGCCATCGGGTGCGCGCTGGTCGGATAGCTTTTCAGCGCCTGGAGCACGGTGGGATGCAGGGTGGCCTCGCTGTGCAGGCGTTCCTGCAGGCGCGCAAGCTGCTGCTGGGTCGGCAGCGCGCCGTACCAGAGCAGAAAAACAACTTCTTCAAACGAGGCGTGGGCGGCGAGATCGCGAATATCGTACCCGCAGTAGATCAGCTTGCCAATGTCGCCGAAGACCTTGCTGAGGCGCGTATCGGCGATGACGACGCCTTCGAGACCTTTTTTCTGTTCTTCTGCCATGATCGTAGAGGCTCCTCAGTGGGTGCGCGAAACAGATCCAACCAGGCCGTTACCCCGGTGCGCAATGTCAGATTAGATGCAGGGATGCCTAGAATGTGCCATGTCGGGCTGGGGATGGCTGGCGTACCGCTGTGTGACAACAGGGCAGGGCCGGCGAGCTTGAACATAGCAAATTCTGCGCTACAGTATAGCACTGTGGTATTTTGGTAACAAACGAATTTGCGCGATCCGGCGCAATTGAGTCGCGGGTGGCAGGGCCTTGCCGCGCCGAACGGTTGGCTGCTGCCCCGGTTCGGCGTATGATTAGGAGCAGCGTTCCCGGCGAGTCGTAACCACACAGCGCACCGAGAGATTTTTTTCCTCTGCGTGGAGGCAGGCTGTTATGACAACACTGGTTTACACCGTCACCGAGACTTTGCGCTATCGGGGCAAAGTCGGGCAGTGGGCCTGGGTGTTTCACCGCGTAGCGGGCCTGGGCACGCTGCTGTTCCTGGTGCTCCACGTGATCGACACCTCGTGGGCCGCCTTCTATCCGGAGCTGTACGCGCAGGCCATCCGCGAATACCAGTCGCCCTTGTTCACAATCGGCGAGTTCGCGCTGGTCGCGTGCGTGGTCTACCACGCGTTCAACGGGCTGCGCGTCGCGCTTTTCGACTGGAAACCGGCCTGGTGGGGTCACCAGGCACGCGCGATGCTCTATGTCGTGATCGCGACAGTGATCGTGCTGGTCCCCGTTTTCATCCTGATGCTGCGGCACGTCGTCAACTTCTACCAGGACAACGAGGACATCGCCGGGCTGGACGAGATTGTCAGCACGATGTCGCAGTTCGCGCTCGGCTTCGTGGTGATCGTCGGCGCGGCGCTGGTGCTGTCGGGGTTGTACGGGCTGGTGACGCGCAGCAATCACGCCACGCGCCTGCCGGGCCGGCTGGAAGCTTCGCTGTGGGGCTTCATGCGCCTCTCCGGCGTGCTGATTCTGCCGCTGGTGTTCGGCCACCTGGCGATTATGCACGTGATCCAGGGCGTGTTCGACATCACCGGCGGCAGCCTGACGGTCGTCGGCACAGACGCGGTCAACGCTTCCGGCAAAGCGGTCGAGTTCGTCGGCGCGCGCTGGGATTACCTGGTGGCCGGAGTGGCCGTGTGGCGCGTGTATGACGGCTTCCTGCTGGCGCTGGCGCTGATTCACGGCTTCAATGGGCTGCGCTATGTCGTCAACGACTACGCGCGTCACCCGATCGTCAACCGCGCGCTGAACTGGGCGGCGCTGTTCGGCCTGGTCGCGCTGATCGTGCTCGGCACAGCGGCGCTGTTAGCGGGCGTGGACGATACCGCCTATAAAATCGCAAACGAAGTGACTTTCGGCGGGCAGTAAGCTGAGCCGCGCGCCATCTCACGCATATTTTGAGGTTAACCATGCAAATCCATCAATATGACGCAGTCATCGTGGGGGCCGGCGGCGCGGGCCTGATGGCGGCGCTGTATGCGTCGCGCGGGGTCAAGACCGCCGTGATCAGCAAGCTGTATCCGACTCGCTCGCACACCGGCACGGCCCAGGGCGGGATCGGCGCGGCACTCGGCAACCTGGACGAGGACAGCCCGCTCTATCACGCCTTCGACACGGTCAAGGGGGGCGACTATCTGGCCGACCAGGACGCCGCGCTGCTGCTGGCCGAGCACGCGATCGAGGCCGTGATCGAGCTGGAGCACCTCGGCCTGCCGTTCGACCGCACGCCGGAGGGCCGCATCTCGCAGCGGCGCTTTGGCGGGCATACCAGCGGCTTCGGCGAGAAGCTGGTGCGGCGCGCCTGTCACGCCGCCGACCGCACCGGCCATATGATTTTGCAGACGCTGTACCAGCAGTGCATCAAGAACGATGTCACCTTCTTTGACGAGTATCACGTCGTGGACCTGATCCGCAGCGGCGATGGCGTCGCGGGAGTGGTGGCGGTTAACATCGACAGCGGCGAGCTGCACATTTTCCACAGCAAGGCCGTGCTGTTCGCAACCGGCGGCTGGGGCCGCGTCTGGGAAGTGACCAGCAACGCGCACACGCTGACCGGCGACGGGAACGCGATTACCTTCCGGCGCGGGATCCCGATGCAGGATATGGAATTCTTCCAGTTTCACCCGACCGGGATTTACCGGATGGGCATCCTGCTGACTGAGGGCATTCGCGGCGAGGGCGGCGTGCTGATCAACGACCGGGGCGAGCGTTTCATGGAGCGTTACGCGCCGCATGTCAAAGACCTCGCCAGCCGCGACGTGATCGCGCGCGCGATTTACCTCGAAGTGCAGGCCGGGCGCGGGATCAAGGGCCGCCGTTACGTGCATCTCGACGTGACGCCCGAAACGGTCAACCGCTATCTGGCCGAAGCAGGCGAAGACCGGCGCATCACTGCTGAGTACCTGGAAAACAAGCTGCCTGAAATTCTGGAGCTGTGCCGCACGTATCTCGGCGTCGATCCAATCAAGGAGCCGATGCCGATCCAGCCGACGGCGCACTATGGCATGGGCGGTATCCCGACCGACCTGGACGCGCGCGTGATCATGGACGCGCAGCGCACACCGGTCCCCGGTCTCTACGCGGCGGGCGAGTGTGGCTGCGTCAGCGTACACGGCGCCAACCGGCTCGGCACCAACAGCCTGACTGACCTGATCGTGTTCGGGCGGCTGGCCGGGATGCACCTGGTCGATTACTGTCGGGATGCCGAAATGCCGCCCCTGCCGGACAATCCATCCGCCGAGGTCGAGGCCGAGATCGAGCGCCTGCGCACCGCTAGCGGCAAGCTCAAGGCGTATGAGATTCGCTCCGAGCTTCAGCATATGATGATGGATCACGTCGGCGTGTTCCGCACGGCGGAAGGCATCCAGCAGGCAATCGACGGCGTGCGCCGTCTCAAGCACGCCTACCGGACTGAGCTGGGGATCGACGATCGGGGCAGGCGCTTTAACACCGACATGCTCGAAGCCTGGGAACTGGGCTGCCTGCTGGACATCGCGGAAGTGACGGCAGTCAGCGCGCTGGCCCGCCACGAGAGCCGGGGGGCGCACTCGCGCGAGGACTTCCCGCAGCGCGACGACGTAAACTGGCTGGTGCACACTCTCGCCTACCCGACCGAAGACGGCGGGATCCGGCTCGACCACAGCAAGAAGGTCGATCTGTCGCTCGCCGAGGCGGACCCCCGCTTCAAGCCGAAAGAGCGTGTCTACTAGGGCACAGGAACGGAGAAGACGACGATGCAGGTGACACTGCGTATCCGGCGATACAACCCGGACACGGACCAGAAGCCCTATTGGGGTGAGTACACGCTCGACAACTGCGAGCCGAACGATCGCGTGCTGGAGCTGCTGCACCGCGTCAAGTGGGAGCAGGACGGCACGCTGGCCTTTCGCCGCTCATGCGCGCACGGCATCTGTGGCTCGGACGCGATGCGGATCAACGGCATCAACCGGCTGGCGTGCAAAGAGCTGGTGATGCGTCTCGGCGAAGGCAGCCACATCAAAATTCAGGTCGAGCCAATCGCCGGTCTGAAAGTCGTGAAGGACTTGGTAGTCGATATGGAGCCGTTCTTCGCCCACTATCGCCAGGTGATGCCTTACCTGATCAACGATAGCCCGCCGCCTGCCGATGGCCGCGAGCGGCTCCAGAGCCAGGCCGCGCGCGCGCGCTTCGACGACACGACCAAGTGTATCCTGTGCGCCTGCTGCACGGCGGCCTGCCCCAGCTTCTGGGCGAACGACGTTTACGTTGGTCCGCAGGCAATCGTCCAGGCGCACCGCTTCATCTTTGACGATCGCGATCAGGCCACCGACGAGCGCCTGAAGATCATGGGCGATCCGGATGGCGTGTGGCGCTGCCGCACGATCTTCAATTGCACGACCGCCTGCCCGCGCGGGATCGAGGTCACGCGCGCGATCGGCGAGGTCAAGCTGGCAACCATTCGCGGTGTGCAGTCTGTCGAGAGCGCCGAAGGCGTCAACGAAGCGCAGCACAACTCGGAGCACTAGCCGGAGCACTAGAGCGTGTTATGCACTTACGCCCAAGAAAAGCCCCCCATCCCCCGGCCCCTTGCCCCCAAAATGAGGGAAGGGGAGACCGCTCTGTTTTTCCTTCCCTCGTTCTGGGGAAGGAACCGACCGCAGGTCGGAAGGATGGGGGGATGGCCTGGAAGCCAGACCACAAAGTGCATAACAGCCTCTAGCCAGGGCGCCAGCCCGGCTGAGCAACCGCCGGGCGGCGTCTTCTGGCAGCCGCCCTGAATGTTCCGTACAATTCGCATCGGGAACCTGAATGCTTCGGCTGCCGGCGGGAGAGGGCCTTCCCGCCGGCCTGCTTT
>JADLHR010000342.1 GCA_020848665.1 Anaerolineae bacterium | reverse complement strand
TGGTCGCGTAGTCGCGCTGGTTGATGCTCACGATGAAGTAGCGGCCCAGGCCGGGGATGCCGAAGACCTGTTCCGTGACGAACGTCCCTGTGATCAGCGCCGCGAACAGCGGCCCCATTATGGTTACGACCGGGATCATCGCGTTCTTCATCGCGTGGACGATCACGACCTGGCGGCTGCGCAGGCCCTTAGCGTTCGCCGTGCGGATGTAGTCTTCGTTCAGCACCTGGAGCAGGCTGGCGCGCGTCAGACGGGCGATCAGCGCCGACTGCGCGAAGCCCAGCGCGAAGGCGGGCATGATCAGCTGCTCGATCGTTCCCCAGCCGGTCGTCGGCAGCCACCCTAGCTCCACCCCGACTACATACTGAAGCAGGGGTCCCA
This sequence comes from Anaerolineae bacterium, assembly GCA_020848665.1. Classification (GTDB taxonomy): domain Bacteria; phylum Chloroflexota; class Anaerolineae; order Aggregatilineales; family Aggregatilineaceae; genus DYGX01. The sequence goes on along the minus strand of JADLHR010000342.1, from coordinate 5,751 downwards.
GCACGATCACCGGGACTGAGACGCCCAGAATCGCCGCGCTCATGCTGAAGTAGTCAAACATGGTGTTCTTGCGCAGAGCAGCAATAGTTCCCAGAGGGATGCCAATCGTCGTTGCCACCAGCATCGCCGCCAGGCCAAGCTGAAATGAAACCGGAAGATGATCCCGGATAATGCCGTTCACCGAGCGTGTCCGGTCGGTATACGACGGCCCAAAGTTCATCCAGCGCAGCGTAGTGTTGTCACCCCAGGGCAGCCTGATATTGATCAGGTGATCTTCAGTGACGGTGAACGACTCCTTACCAGTCGTCACCTCTGGGATAACCAGGTCGTCCATATAGGAGAGGTATTGCTTCCAGGTGGGTTGATCCAGGTTGTATTTGGCGTTCAGATTGTTGAGAACAGTCTGGGGCAGCTTCTTCTCTCGGGCAAATGGGCCGCCGGGAATCTGGTGCATCAGAAAAAAGGTGATGACCGAGACTACCAGCAGCACGGCTATCAGGCCGATAAAGCTGCGTGCAAAGTATTGCGCCATCTAGGTACTCCTGCCGTCGCACACCCCATCGACCCATCCACCCCATTTGCCCTACGCGCAGAGCGAGATTGGCTGGGATCCCACTACAACTCGAGCGACGGCTCATCAACATGATTGTAAGGGGAAATTTTCAATTTTCAGCGCGTTGTGTCGTTATCTATTGTTATCTATTCTGACAGCGTACGTCACCGATGATCGATATGGGAGAGAGAGCGCAACGCTCTCTCTCCATTCGATCTATTTACTTCTCAAGGCACGAACTGGTTCACCGGATTACCCGATGATGTCCCACTTGTCGTAACGCTCGGTGCCGAGGATCGACGGGGAAGCCTTGAGGTGCGTGCCGATCATGCTGTTGTTGACGTAGAAGTAGATCGGCGCCATCGCGGCGTCTTCCCAGGTCAGGATATGCTCGGCGCGCGCGTAGAGCGGCTTGCGCGCTTCGAAGTCCGTCATGACCTTGGCCTGGTCAACCAGCGAGTCAAACTCGTCGCTTCCCCAGTTGGTGTCGTTATTCCCTGAGGTCGAGTACATCACGTCGCCCAGGAAGTTGTTGGGGTCCTGATAGTCCTCGCACCAGCCCAGACGCCACACTGGCGGCGCATCATTTTCGAGCGTCTCCAGGTAGGTCTGCCATTCCTGGTTGGTCACCTGAGCCTGGATGCCCAGCGTCTCAGCCCACATCTGCTGCACGGCCTGCGCGATAAGGGCATGCGCTTCGCTGGTGTTGAACATCAGGGTAACCTGCGGCATGGTCTCAAGCGTGTAGCCGGTCTCTTCGAAGTAGAGCGCCAGCTCCTGCTTGGCTACTTCAGGATCGCTGTGGGCGCCCAGCTCAGGGAACTCTTCCTGAGTGGCCGACGCAGCGTAGTTGGGGCGCTCGAAGAACCCAGCCGGCACTTCGCCACGGCCCAGGATCGCGTCGGTGATGACCTGGCGGTCAATCGCCGCCGACAGGGCGCGACGCATGTGGACGTTGTCCGCCGGTGCCTTCAGCACGTTGAAGCCGTAGTAGTACGTGCAGGAGCCGGGGCCAACGTACAGTTCGTCCGGGCGTTCAACCTTCAGGCGAGCAAAGTCGAGCGGCGGAAATTCTTCAATGGTATCCAGCTCGCCGGCCTCGTACGCCGCCAGCGCCGCCGACGCATCCAGGAACACAGCGTGGATTTCATCCAGCGCGGACACCGGATGGCTCTCGGTGCCTGGCCAGAAGGGGTTCTTGATGATTTCGACGCTCGAGCCAGGCTCGTAGGTCTTCAGCACGAACGTGCCATAGGCCGGATAGTTGCCGGGGAGAGTCCAGGCATCACCGTATTCTTCGATTGCCCACTGAGGCTGGGCGTTGGCAAGCCACTCACCGTAGATCTGGAGCAGGAAGCCCGCCGGGTTTGGAGAAACGATCTCAAGCGTGTAGTCATCGATCGCGCGGATCCCAAGATCATCCGCCGAGCCGGTGCCCGCGTTGTACTCATTGCCACCCGCAACCCAGTTGGCAATGACGTACGCGTAGTCCGCCGCGGTCTCAGGGTTGATCGTGCGCTTCACGCTGTAGACGAAGTCGTGCGCATTCACGTAGCGAACGTTGCCAGCCTCGTCCGTCACTTCCACGACCGCGCCGGAAGCCGGATCGTACACAACCCACGGCACGCCCTGCTTGATCGTAAAGGTGTACGTCATCAGGTCGTCGGAGATGGTCCAGTCTTCCGCCATGCCGTGCTGCGGCTCACCGGAGGTCTCAAGCCGTGGCGCCAGCCCAGGGTACAGCATATTGATGAAGGTGTGGGAAGTGGTGTCGGTCGCCAGCGAAGGGTCAAAGATGACATTCGTGCCGGCCGAGCCCATAGCCACGCGCAGGATCTTCGGCTCCTGCGCGCTGACCGCGGTGAGGCCGACGATCAGCGACGCCAGCAGCGTCAGCGCGATCAACAGCCGGCTGGTCTTATTCAGGGTTCTCATCGCTCTTCTGCTCCATTCACTCCAAACGAAACAAGGTGGTGCAAAGTCTTCGCCGAGTAAGTATACCGGCTTTCCGCAACACGCGCTTGTGAAAATCCGACAAGGCGCGCTACGAACGACAACAGGCCCAGGCCCGATGCCCTACGAGACGGATACGTCAGGTGCTCTGGTGTGCGATCGGCGTCTCCTTTCTGCGTTGCGCACGTGGAGAACAAGCTGGCGCCTCGCGTCACAGTTCTGCATAATATGCATAATATTTTACGTAATGACCACGCCGGATCGCGCAGTTGCCTGCCCCGACCGGCTCGGACGAGGCGAGCGCTGCTCTGGCACGCGGCGACCAGCATCCCCATTATATCCTAAGAATCGCGCACGCTGGTACTTCTGGCTTACTCAGACGGCTGGACGGTGGACAATAGAGCAAAAATAACGACACAATTGTTGTTGCGTTTGTTCTGCCCGCTCCTTGCGCTGCTCCGCCCCGCGCAAATCGAGTACAATTGAAGCGTGCGCCGATCAGATTCCTCAAGAGTGCAAAGCCGCATGAAGCCCGAATTCGATCCGCCGGATGCCGCAGTTCTCAGCGCTGTTCCCTATTTCGCGGGGCTGGACGAAGCCACCCGCCAGGCGATCGCGCGCAGCGCAGCGCCGCGCGCCTGCGACGCCGGGCAGGTTGTCTTCCTCGAAGCAGCGCCGAGCGCCGGGCTGGGCGTGGTCGCCACCGGATGGCTCAAGGCGATCAAGCTGTCGGCGGACGGCCGCGAGCATATCCTGGACCTGCTCGGCCCCGGCGACGCGTTCAACGCGATCGGCGTCTTCGCGGGCGCTACCAACCCGGCGACGGTGATCGCGCTGGAGCCGTCGCGGGTGTGGGTCTTTCCGCGCCCTTTCCTGGTCGATCTGCTGGCGACTCACCCGGCGCTCGCGCAGGCGGTGATCGACGACCTCGCCGGGCGGGTGCTGCACCTGATCACGATGGTCGAAGACCTCTCGCTGCGCACGGTCGAGGCCCGGCTGGCGCGCCTGCTGCTGGCGCATACCGCCTCGGACTCGCTGCCCCGCCAGCGTTGGGCGACACAGGCAGAGATGGCTGCCCGCCTGGGCACTGTCCCCGACGTGATCAACCGGGCGCTGCGCACGCTCAGCCACGAAGGGCTGATCCGCGTCGAGCGCCGGCGAATTTTCATCCTCGACCGGGCTGGGCTGCGCAGCAAGACCAAATCCGCGTTCTGATCTTCTGAATTGATCCCAGAAATCCGACAAAAGTCGAAGACAGCCGCTACGTTCCGCTCTAGCCTTGCATCTTTAGCGCACGACGCCGGGCGCCGCGCGCCGCCTCTCGTTCACCAGCCTGGAGGCGTGCGGCGCCCGGCTCGTGTTCACTGGCGTTCAGAAGGCACAAGGAAGCAAGCACAAGGAGGAATCGGTATGTCGGACACGCGCGCACTGGAACACCGGCCGGGGTACAAAACCCGCTGGCTTGGTCTGGTCTTCATTGGAATCTCGCTGCTGGTCATCAGCCTCGACAACACTATTCTCAACGTCGCGCTGCCGTCGATCTCCAATGATCTCGGCGCGTCGGCCAGCGATCTTCAGTGGATTGTCGATGCTTACGTGCTGGTGTTCGCCGCGCTGCTGCTGACCATGGGCGCGGTTGGGGACCGAATCGGGCGGAAGCGCGCCCTGCAATTCGGCCTGGTGATGTTCGGCATCGGCTCGTTGTGGGCGGCGCTGGCGAACTCAACCGAGATGCTGATCGCAGCGCGCGCTTTTCTCGGCATCGGCGGGGCGACCATCATGCCGGCCACGCTCTCGATCATCAGCGCCACCTTCCCCGATCACGAGCGCTCGCAGGCTATCGCGATCTGGGCGGCGATCTTCGGGCTGGGGGTAGGTGTTGGCCCGGTCGTTGGCGGGCTGCTGCTGGAACATTACGAGTGGAACGCGGTTTTCTTCGTCAACCTGCCAGTCGTCGCGGTCGCGCTGCTTGGCGGGCTGTTCTTCCTCGCGGACTCGAAAGACGAGCACGCGCCGAAGCCGGACATCCCTGGCGTGCTGCTCTCGATTCCGGGGCTGTTCGCGCTGGTCTACGGCATCATCGAGGCCGGGCAGGGCGAGTGGACCGATCCGCACGTGCTGCTGGCGTTCGGCGTATCGGCGATCTTGCTCGGCGCGTTCACGTGGTGGGAAAGCCGCAGCCCGAACGCAATGCTGCCGCTGCACTTCTTCAAGAACATGTCGTTCACCGGCGCGAACCTGGCGATGACGTTCATCATGTTCAGCCTGTTCGGCTCGATCTTCTTTCTGAGCCAGTATCTCCAAACCGTGCAGGGCTACACCGCACTCGAAGCGGGGGTGCGGATGGTCCCGCTCGCCGCGACCCTGGCGGTTGTCTCGGCGCTGTCGGCGCGCATCACGGACCGGCTAGGCACCAAGCGCACAGTCGCGCTCGGCATCCTGGTGTCGGGCGGCGGGCTGCTGTACATGTCGCAAGCGTATCACGCCGGGTCCAGCTACGCGACCATCGCGCTGGGCGAGATTATCCTGGCGGCGGGTATGGGCTTCGCCGTCAGCCCCGCAACAAATTCGATCATGGGCGCCGTCCCAATCAGCAAGGCAGGGATCGGCTCAGCCATGAACGACACCACGCGCCAGCTTGGCGGGGCGCTCGGCGTTGCGGTGCTGGGCACGGTGATGAACAGCCGCTACCTGGAAGGCATCGCGTCGCTGAAAACGACGCTGCCGCAGCTTCCGGCAGATATCTACGCCGGGATCTCGAACAGCATCCAGGCGGCGCACATGATCGCGGCCAATCCGAAAGTCCCGGCGCAGTTCAGCGACACGATCCGCACGACGGCCAACAAGGCGTTCGTCGCCGGGATGAACGAGGCGATGCTGATCGGTGCGGCGATCATGGCGCTCAACGCGATCATCGTCCTGCTGATTCTGCCCTCGCGCATCCGGCGCTCAGCCGAGCACGAAGCGCCCGTGCGTGGGCAAGCGGCCGGCGCCGCCAGCCTCGAAACCGGCAGCGCCGCCGACTGATCGGCAGGGGACATAAGCCAGGGAGCGGCAGGGGCGCCACATGGCGCCCCTGCTCTATCTAGAGCGTGTTATGCACTTGTGCGCCGGGTAGAGCTTCCCATCCCCCGGCCCCTTGCCCCCAAAATGAGGGAAGGGGAGTCCATCCGGCTTTTTTCCTTCCCTCGTTCTGGGGGAAGGAAAGCCGACCGCAGGTCGGAAGGATGGGGGGATGGCCTGGA
>JADLHR010000341.1 GCA_020848665.1 Anaerolineae bacterium | reverse complement strand
GCACGTCGGTCTGGTACGCTTCGCCGTCAATCCACACTTTCGCCCAGGCCTCCACCGGAGGCACAGAGCCACCTCACCCAGGGCCTTCGGAAAGGCTCACCACCTCTTCCTCAACGGCCAGCGAGCGAAGCTGCTCCTCGTCGGTGTGGCATTGCAGGCAGCCAGCGTTTGCCAGCGCGACCGCCTGCGCCGTCAGCGCAATCTCAGCGGCGTTGAGCGTAGGCGTCAGGTCCGGCTCGTCCGCCGCATCTGCGCCTGCTCCGGCGGGCGCAATCGTCTCGCGGCGCGGCTGAAGCTCCGGCGCCGACGTATCAGGCGCGCAGCTTGCCAGGGCCGCCGCGCTGACCAGCAGGCCGGTCAGCAGGCCAGCCAGCGCCGCGCCCCTCGGTAAACGGGTTGTTGTCGTCATTCCAGGCGTCAACACAGACTCCAGTCCGGCAGGGTGGAACTCTACAGACCTTAGTGTAATCAACGTTTGTGATGAATGACACTAACATTCATCGGGTTTTCTTATGACAAATGGTCATATTGCCGCATCCCGAAAAATGCTAAGAAATAAGGGGCGCTGCTGGCGGTCACGGACACGCCTGAACCACAACGCGAGGGCCGGTCATGCTCGACCTCTTTGAATTGCAGGTTTTTGTGCTGGCTGCCGAGACGGAGAACTTCTCCGAGACGGCGCGCCTGCTGCAGATCTCGCAGCCGGCAGTCAGCGGGCACATCCAGTCGCTGGAGCAGCGGCTCAACACGCAGCTATTCGACCGTGTAGGGCGGCACATCCGGCTGAATGATGCTGGCGCGGCGCTGGTGCCATCGGTCCGCAGCCTGCTCAGGGAATCGCAGCGCGTCGAGGAGATTGTTGCGGCGCGCCAGGGGACACTGGTCGGCCTTGTCAAGCTGGGATGCAGCACGACCGCCGGCAAGTACATCCTGCCGCAGGTGATGAACCGCTTTTTCGAGCAGCACCCTGAAGTGCGGATTTACTGCATTGTCGGCCAACGGGGCGACTCGCTGCAGCGCCTGGAAACCAACGAGGTCGAGATCGCGCTCAGCAGCCTGCGCATCCCGCGCCGGACGCTGGAATATCGCCATTTCGCCGACGATCTGATCACGCTGATCGCCCCGCCCGGCCACCCGTGGGCGCGCATGGGCGTGATCGGGCTGGAAGACCTGGCCGAGCACCCGGTTATCCTGCGCGAGTCCACATCCGGCACGACGGTGACGCTCAACCGGGAGCTGGCGCAGCACGATATGAGCGTCGAGATGCTGCAATCGAACCTGACGCTGTGCAACACCGAGTCGATTGTCCAGGCCGTCATCGCCAGGATCGCACCTGCCTTCGTATCTGAAGTATCGGCTCGCGCGGCGATCGCGCAGGGCCAGGCGGTCGAGGTGCGGGTCGAGGGTCTGACGCTGGTCCAGCATCTTTATATGGTGCGCCACACCGGCTTTTACGCGTCCGAAGCTCAGAGCATGTTTTGGGATTTTCTCTTCGCGCCGGAAAACGCCGATCTGCGCTCCGGCCTGGTCCGACAAGGATAAGCTCCATGCCGAACGCTCGATTCTCTCGTCTCGCCGTACTTGCGGCGCTGCTCAGCGCGCTGGCGCTCGCGTTGTTGGCCGCTCTTTCGGCTTTCCCTGCGCTGGCCGGACCGCCGCAGCAGGACAGCACGCCCGCTCCGGATGCGACGCCGCAGCCCGGCGCCGAACCAAGCGCGACGCCCGTTCCGCAGGCATGCTCGGAATGTCATCTGGACATCGTCTCGGCGTGGGAGACGGGTCTGCACGCCCAGGCATACGCTGACCCAGTATTTCAGGAGGCGTGGCAGAAAGCCAACAGCGAACCGGCGTGCCTGGCCTGCCACACCACCGGTTACAACCCGCGCACGCAGACCTATGCGCACGAAGGCATCACCTGCGAGGCGTGCCACGGCGTCACTCCCGCCAACCACCCCGACGAGCCGGTGTCGATTAATCCCGGTCCGGCGGTCTGCGAAACCTGCCACGCGACAACGGTCACTGAGTGGGAGCACAGCGCGCACGGCGAGCAGCAGCTTGCGTGCACAAGCTGTCATAACCCGCACCCGCAGCAGCTTCTCTTTGACAATGACAGCGTCGCGCTCTGCCTGAACTGTCACGACGAGGAGCCGCGCGACGACTACGCGCATCTGTCGCACCCGGAGCAGCTTTGCACCGACTGTCACTGGCACCGCGCCAAGCCCGAAGACCTGCTGGCGCATTACACCAGCGGCGCGCTCTACCCGACCGGCCACGGCGCGGTCGTCGAGACGGTGGCGTGTGTGACCTGTCACGCCGATCTGGCCGCCGAGGAAGGCACACTCGTCAGTCTCGACGAAGCGATCGACGACATGGGCCTTGGCGACAGCCCGCACCCGCTGCTGGCGGCGCGCGTCCGCATCCACGAGCTTGAGGCAGAAGTGGATACCGTCCGCGCGCAGGGCGAGAACACGGCTGTGCTGCGCATCATTCAGGGCGCAGTCGTGGGCGTGGCGGTGGGCGGCGCCGGGGCGCTGGTGGCGTTCCGATCCCGGCGGCGTGCGCGGCGCCTGAGCAAGCAGGACTGAGAGCAGGGTTCCTATGGCTGAAGAGAAATTTCTGACCCGACGCGAGTTCATCACCGCGATGACAGCGATTGGCGGCAGCGCGGTCGTGGCGCTGGCGCTGGCCGAGATCGAGCCGCTGGCCGATCTGATCCAGCGCGAGCTGGCGCTGGAGCTGCCCGAAGTGCGCCGCGAAGTCGCGCACGCCAGCGGCGACGCGCGCCATCACTGGGCGATGCTGATCGACCTGCGCAAGTGCATCGGCTGTCAATACTGCGTGTATGCGTGCCAGGCGGTCAACAACGTGCCGGACGATATGCGCTGGAACGTGTACTTCCCCGAAGTGACGACGACCGGCGTCCCGTTCCACATGACGCGGCCCTGTATGCACTGCCAGGACGCGCCCTGCACGGCGGTCTGCCCGACCCGCGCCACATGGCAGCGCGCCGACGGAATCGTGGTGATGGACTACGACCTGTGCATCGGCTGCCGCTACTGCCAGGTTGCCTGTCCCTACGACGCGCGCACCTTCAACTGGCGGGCGCGCAGCGGCTCCAGCGGCTACCAGTCCGAGTGGGGCGCTGCCGAGGTCGAGCCGCGTCCGCGCGGCGTGGCTGAGAAATGCACCTTCTGCATCCACCGCATTGATCGCGGGCTGGCGCAGGGGATGGTGCCGGGCGTGGATCGCCCCGCGACGCCCGCCTGCGTCAATATCTGCCCGGTCGAGGCGCGCATCTTCGGCGACCTGAACGACCCGGACAGCCGCATTTCGCGCCTGATCAAGGCGCTGCCCACCTTCCGCCTGCGCGAAGACCTGGGCACCGAGCCGAACGTCTACTATGTGCCGCCGGAAGGGATGCCACTATGACGACCGCGATCGCGACGCTGCGCCGCCAGGCGCAGGCTTACCCGGTCTTTGCGACCTGGCTGATCTTCCTCGGTGTGCTGCTGCTGATCGGGCTGATCGCCGGAGCGTCGGTGCTATGGGTCGGCCTGGACGTGACCAACCTCTCCAACCGCGTGCCCTGGGGCCTGTGGATCACGGTTGACCTGTCAGCGATCGCGCTGGGCGCGGGCGCGTTCTCGCTCTCGACCATCGTCTACATTTTCCGCGTCAAGAGCTTTGCGCCCATCGCGCGCATGGCGGTCTTCGTCGGCTTCGTCGGCTACACGTCCGCTATGCTGGCGCTGGTGATGGACATTGGCCGCCCGGACCGCTTCTGGCACCCGATGGTCTACTGGAACATCCACTCGGTGCTGTGGGAAGTCACCATGTGCGTGATGTTCTACTCGGCGGTGCTGATCTTCGAGCTGGCGCCCGCCCTGCTGGAAAGCAAATGGGCGGTGCAGCGGTTCCCGCGCGGGCCGCAGATCGCGCACCTGATGCACCGCTTCACGCCGGTCGTGTCGGTCGTCGGGCTGGGGCTGTCGCTGCTGCACCAGTCGTCGCTGGGCGCGACCTACGGCGTGCTGGCGGCGCGCCCGCTGTGGTTCAAGCCGTCGCTGCCGGTGATGTTCATCCTGTCAGCGGTCGCGGCGGGGAGCACGTTCACGCTGGCGCTGACGGTCGTCTATGAGAACGTAATTGGCAAGCGGCAGATCACCTCGAAGCTGCGCGGGCATATCGCCATGTTCGCCGGGCTGATGACGCTGGCCTATCTCTACCTCAAGCTGTGGGACTTCCTGGCGACGTTCTACTACAGCCACCTGCCCGCGCGCGTCGAAGCCAACCGTTTGCTCGAAAGCACAACGCCCTACGGCACCACGTTCTGGTGGCTGGAAGTCGTGCTCGGCGCGCTGATCCCGGCGATCCTGCTGCTGACGCCAAGCCTGCGCCGCCAGGATTTGTGGGTGATGCTGGCCGGGCTGCTGGCGATTGGCGGCGTGATCGCCAACCGCTGGAACGTCACGCTGTCCGGGCTGGTCGTACCGATGGACTGGTCACCGGGCGCGGCGAATCTGTTCGCGGTGCAGCCGTACACGCCGTCGCTGGCGGAGTGGGGCGTCGCGATCGGCGTGCTCGGCTACGCGCTGACGATGTTCACGCTGGGGCTGCGCTTCCTGCCGCTGTTCAACCACGACACGCACGGCGAGCACTAGAGCGTGTTATGCACTTACGCCCAAGAAAAGCCCCCCATCCCCCGGCCCCTTGCCCCCAAAATGAGGGAAGGGGAGACCGCTCTGTTTTTTCCTTCCCTCGTTCTGGGGAAGGAACCGACCGGAGGTCGGAAGGATGGGGGGTGGCCTGGAAACCAGACCACGAAGTGCATAACAGCCTCTAGCCAGGACACCAGCCCGGCTGAGCAACCGCCGGGCGGCGTCTTCTGGCAGCCGCCCTGAATGTTCCGTACAATTCGCATCGGGAACCTGAATGCTTCGGCTGCCGGCGGGAGAGGGCCTTCCCGCCGGCCTGCTTT
>JADLHR010000340.1 GCA_020848665.1 Anaerolineae bacterium | reverse complement strand
CGAAGTGGCGCGGCAGAACCTTCAGCGCGACGTAGCGGTCGTCGCGCGCATCGTGTGCACGGTAGATCACCGCTGAGCCGCCGGTGCCGATGCGGCTCAGCAGAAAGTAGTGATCAAGTTGGGTGCCAATCAGTTCGCTTGCCATGCCGCCGCACCGTGACGGGACCCGTGCGCAAGAGGCGTTTCAGCCTGAGTGTATCACATCGGCCCGCGCCAGATGTTAATCCGGTGCTAGGGTTTGTCACGATTTGCGGCGCAGGCAGCTTATGGTGCAGCGCACGCCTCGCAGACCACGTTCTCAACCGGCTCTCCGGCGGCCAGCGCGGCGACCCAGTCGCGCACAGCAACGCCCGCTGTGGTTGCGGTGTAAAACTCCGGCAGGTGCAGGATGGTGTGCACATCGCCGTCCGCCAGATAGCTGCGGAAGTTGGGCGCGGCGTCCTCAATTGCCGCTAATGTGACCGGCAGCGTTGACTCCAGCGGCGGGGTGTCCGGCATAAGCTGCATGAAAAACTGCTGGACAGCGTCGTGCAGCGTGTTGTACTGGGCGAAGACGACTTCCGGGTAATTTCGCGCCGCGACGATGGTGAAGCTCTCGAACTTCAGGTCAGACGCCTCGTCTACCGCCGCGAACTCCGGCAGCCAGTCCGGCAGCAGGCTCACGGTGCCCCAGGGTCCGAAGATCATGCCCATATCGATCCCCGGCGCGCTGTAGCCGCCCGCGCTGTCGCCCAGCACTGCGATGCGCGTCCCCGCGTACTGCCGGATGATCCAGGGCGCGTGGAACGATGCGCCGAGCGCGCCTGCGCTCTCGCCGGTGATGAAGACCGATTCCGGCGCGGGGAAGTTGGCGTAGACCCACTCCAGCGCCGCCGACGCGTCGGCGTAGCCCTTGTGCTGAATCGTCACGGCCCGGCTGCCGGAGCCGTAGTTCTGCACAGTGTCGCCCATGAATACATCGCCGGTGCAGTACGGCACGAGGACCACGTCGTACCCGGCGAACGGATTGGCCGGGTTGTCGAGATCAAAAATACCGTCAGCGGCGGTTTCCAGCCGTTCTGTCTCTATCTTCGGCGTGAACCGCTTCACCACGCCGCAGGTCAGTGGGGACCAGCACGCCCCGCCGCCCTCGAAATAGATCAGCAGGTCCTCGCCTGGCCCTTCGCGCGCGACGAACCGGTACGGCGAGCCGTCCGAACACGCGGTGTCGCCCCCCGGCGCCAGCCAGTTCCAGCCCGTGCCCAGTTCGGCGCGGGCCGGCAGATCGCTCTGCGCCGCCGCTGGACCTGCCCCGATCAACACGCACAGCCCGATCGCGATCAACGCGATGCGCCGCTTCATAGGAGTGCCTCCTTTCCGCGAGCGGAAAAGATCGAACAGTGCCTATGATGATTGTAAGCCGAATCGCGGCGTCTCGACCGCGCGGTTACCAGATGCCCGGCAGCAGGCGATAGCGCACGCGCCGCGCATAGGCGTCGTAGCCGGGCAGCTCGGCGCGCAGCGTGCGATCTTCAAGCGCAGTGCGCACCACAACCAGCGCCGCCGCGATTCCGCCCGGAACCAATCCCCACCACGATCCCAGGCTGAGCGGCACGGCCAGGAAAAACAGCGCCAGACCGGCATAGGTTGGGTGGCGGATGACGCGATACGGCCCATCGTCGATGACGGTGTGCCCGCGCTCAGTCTGGATGCGAACGTAAGTTTCGAGGTAGCGGTTGACCAGTGGCGCCCAGGTGATCAGCACGAAGAAGCCGATGACGGCGACCAGCGCGACGAGCGATACTGAAGCGGGCACCGCCGACCATCCGAGACGCCGATCCAGCCCGGACACGGCGAAGGTTGGGAAGTACATGACCTGGTACGCCAGCACCAGCGGACGATCCCAGGGCTTGACGCCGGGGTGCGCTTTGCGCCGCTCGTCAATCAGCTCCGGCACGCGCAGAAACAGCAGCGACGTTGACACGACATAGCCCAGCGCGTACACGCCGAGCAGCCGCCAGGCGCGTGGCCAGTCAAGCGTTCCTGCCGCGCCAAACAGTACGGCGCCAAGCAGGCCGATCACCAGCGCGCCCTGCGCCAGCATCAGCGCGATCCGTTTACCAGGCGGCTGTGCCGTGACCGAGAACGCAGTACCTGAGCGCATCACACATCCTCCTCTGCGCGCAGACTCTCCGGCGTGGCGAGGTCCAGCGCCGCGTCGAGCGCCCGGCTGAATGCCCGCGTCGAAGGGTAGCGCGCCGCCGGGCTTTTGGCGAGCGCCCGTGCCAGCACAGGGCGCACGGCGCGCGGCAGCGCCGGGTTGAGTGCAAGCGGATCGGGTGGGGCGTCGCCGATATGCTGCGCTATGACCGCCAGCGCGGTCGGGCCGCCGAACGGGCGCTGACTGGTCAGCATTTCATAGGCGACAACTGCCAGCGCGTACTGGTCGCTGGCGCGGACTGCTGGTTCGCCCCGGCACTGTTCCGGTGCAGCGTACGCGGCCGTGCCGACGAATTCTCCCGGCGCCTGCTGCGCGGCGTCGATGACCGTCGCCACGCCGAAATCCGCCAGAAACGGCGCGCCTTCGCCGTCTAACAGCACGTTCGCCGGTTTGACATCACGGTGAATGATACCGCGCGCGTGGGCGTAGTCGAGCGCCCCGGCAAGCTGGCGGATCCAGATCGCGGTTTGCGCCGGATCGAGCGGCACGCCGTGCAGTTCGTCCTTGAGTGATCGTCCGCCGAGCAGTTGCATGACCAGATATGGAATATCACCGTCCGCGCCGAAGTCGTAGACTGGCAGAATGTGCACGTGATGCAGGCCGAGCAGCAGCGCGGCCTCGTGCTCGAACCGCGCGCGAGCGGCGGGCTGCTGCTCCAGGTGCAGCGCCAGCACCTTGATCGCGACCTCGGCGCCGGTCTCGGTATGGCGCGCGCGGTACACGTTCGCCATGCCGCCTGCGCCAATCTTCTCGGTCACCAGGTAGGGACCGATGGGGCGGGGCAGCGGCCCGGTCGGGAAGGGCGACATGCGCGCGTCCTCTTGCTGTTGGCTGATGCGGCGGCTAGAGGCTGTTATGCACTTCGTGGTCTGGTTTCCAGGCCATCCCCCCATCCTTCCGACCTGCGGTCGGCTTTCCTTCCCCCAGAACGAGGGAAGGGAAAAAAGCCGGATGGTCTCCCCTTCCCTCATTTTGGGGGCAAGGGGCCGGGGGATGGGAAGCTCTACCCGGCGCGCAAGTGCATAACACGCTCTAGACCCGCTCCGCCAGCCAGTCAATCGTCCAGGTGAAAACCATCTGCCGCCAGTCCGGACGGGTGAAGGTGTGGCTGCCACCCTCGAACCAGCGCAGCGTGGCCCGGCTGCCGAGCGCGGCGGCGTAAGCCTCGGCGGCGGCGGGCGGCACGACCTCGTCGCCGGTCGCGTGGATCACCAGCGCCGGCCCGGCGTAACGCCCGATTGCGGCGACCGGGTCCGCCTGGCGCAGCGAGTCGATCAGCCCCGCGCTGACTGTCAGCCCGCCGAGTGTCCCCGGTGTAAGCTTGTTTGCCAAATCACAGGGTCTGCCCAGGGCGTTCCACAACACGGCGGCCTTCACCCGCGCATCCTGCCCGGCCAAAAGCGCGGTGATCGCTCCGCCCAGGCTCAGGCCAACAACGCCTACGCGGGCCGGGTCGAGGCCGGGCTGCTGCGCCAGCCAGTCCAGCGCGGCAGCGGCGTCCGCGACTTCGCTCTCGACGGTGAACTCCTGAAAATCGCCGTCGCTGTCGCCGGAGCCGTAGAAATCAAAGCGCAGCGCGGCGAACCCGGCAGCGGTCAGGGCGCGCGCCATCTGTACGAACAACCGATCCTGCTCGATATGCTGGCCGGTGAAGCCATGCAGCAGCATGACGGCCGACGCGGGAGTGGCGGAGTCCGGGCGGTGCAGCAGGCCGCGCAGCGTGCCAAGCGGCCCGGCGAAAGCGACTTGCTCGATGGCGGGCATCGTCTATTCGTCCTGGTCCGGCGCCGAGGCCGTTTGCCCAGTCAGGCGCTTGCGCAGGCCGAGCAGGTTGCGCATCAGCTTCTGGCGGGCGTTCGGGTGCTTGACGTAATCCAACCCGACCTCGTAGGTCGCTGCTGCCTGCGTAACGTGCCCGCTGCGCAGTTGCAGGTCCGCGATGGCGAGCACGGTCTGGCCGTAGTTCTCCTCGTCGCCGATCTCGATGAACAGCGCCGACGCCTCGCGGTAGTTGGTGATCGCTTGCTCGGTGTTGTCCAGCCTGGCGTAGACGCGCGCCATGTTGCCGAGCGCCTGCGCCAGGCGACTCCGGTCGCCGCGCGCCTGGAAGACCTCACGCGCGGCCTGCATCTCGGCCAGCGCCGCGTCGTACTGGCCGACGCTGTGCAGCGCCAGCCCCAGGTTGACGCACATCTCGGCGGCCATGTCGTCCTGGCCCGCCGCTTCGTAGGCGCTTCGGGCGGCGCGGAAGGTATCTGCCGCCTGCTCGTACTCCTGCTGCATGAACTGTTTGACGCCCTGGTCCTTCAGGCTCTCGGCGCTCGCCATCACTGAATGTTCTCCCTCGCTGATCGCATCTCGTATCAGCCTGATGCCTGTCGCTGCCCTTTGCTGCTTTCGCTGCTTTTCGCTTCCTATTGTGCAAGTAATCGCACAGTTCGCGCAAACGGGCCTGCTCCCGCTTATGGCATGTACAGGCCGCCGGTCGCATCCAGCCAGTCCGCGATCCGCTCGACGGCGCGCGGCACGTCGTTATCGGAAATGTCCAGATGCAGCGTGGGAAGCAGGGACTCGCTCACCAGCCGGTCGAGTAGCGCCTGCTCCGCCACGAAAACGCCCAGGTCATCGTACTGCTGCGGATTGCCGGAGACTTTGAGCCGCGCGGCGCGCGCCGCCTCGAAGGACTCTGGTGTGCGCGTGACGTACACCAGCCGGAAGCCGAGCGGCACGAGCCGCTGCTCCAGCCAGATGAAGTTGTAATCCTTGCCGTGCTCGCGCAGTTGGACCACGCGTGTTGAGATATGGAAGCGGTCCACGATCCACGAGTAGTAACGCTGTAGCTCGAACAGCCGCGCCCAGGTGTGATACGTCTCCATCGCCAGCGCCTCTTCCTCCGGCGCGAAGTTGATCAGCCCGCGACCCCAGGGGAAGTTGGTGAAGGCGCACCACTCGGCGGAGATCAGCGGCGAGTGATAGCGGTATTTGCGCGGGCCGACGATGCGCGGGTGCTCGTTGAGCGCGAAGGCAATGTCGGTCTTGAAAGTCAGGCGCGTGCCTTCCAGGATGACTTTCGGGCAGAGCTTGTGCCCCATGCTTTACCCCCCTCTGGATGGTCGTCGCGCGGGACGAGCTGTCCCTAGCGCACAGTCAGCGTGCCGATGATGGCGTAATCCGCGCCGTCGCCTGCCCGAAGAACAGCCTGGTCCCAGTAGGTATACAGCTTGACGCCGAGTGTGTACGTTCCTGGCGGGAGATCAGCGGGTAGGGCGAGCGGGTGCGCGTCGAAGACCGGCGTCCCTGGCGTCCAGACGCTCGTCGGCGCGCGACCCCCGGCGGGAAAACTGTCGTTCTGAGCGCGCAGCGTGCCGCCCGTGTCGAGCGCGAACACCGAGACGCTGTAATCGACCGGGATCGGTGCGCTGGCCTGCCACCACAGCAGGACCGGGATCGTCTCGCCCGGCGCAGCCTGCGTCGGAAACGCGACGCGGCGCAGCGTGATCGCCGCGCCGTAGGTTGTGACCGGGCCGTCCAGCGCCGTCGCGCGGTCGTAGCGATAGGCGTAGATCGGGTGACCGTGATGCTCATAATTCAGCGTGGCGGTGCGCACAAAGCCTTCCTGCGCCAGCAGATCGAGCGCGTCGTGCTTCCTGGCTTCGTCACCCCAGTAGGCGTACCACAGCCCGTCGGTCCGGTCGAGCACGG
>JADLHR010000339.1 GCA_020848665.1 Anaerolineae bacterium | reverse complement strand
TCAGCGCGAACAGGTTGTGGCGCGACAGGTATTCCTCGAACCGGCTCCCGCGCGAGAACACGCCAAGGATGATGTTTGCGAAATAGACATGCACCCAGCTATCAATCGACAGGCACGATCGCTCGGTTAGCAGGTGCGTCAGGTCGAGGTCACGCTCGGCAATCCCTACCTGACCGCCGAGCTTGATGTTGGACATCGAGTCGGGGACGTTGTAATAGCCCTTCTCACGATAGTCGCTGAACACCGGCACGTCGCGCCACTGGCGCTGCTCGACATATCCCTTCGGGAAGTACCACAGGTCGAGCGGGTAATGCAGCGGCGCGCCGCTGTGATCACGCACCGGCTCCAGGCGCGAGAGCGGGACGCTGTACTTCATCCAGGCCGCGTCGCTGGCGGGCAGCACCGCGCGGCTGGGAAGCTGGCTGGCGCGCGCCTGCTCGAAGAACGCGCTGAAGAACTCGATGTCGAAATACAGGTTGTCGCGGTAGGCGACGCACTCGTCGCGGCCGGGCGCAACATGCGGCAGATCGTGGACCGTGCTCAGCGGCAGATCAACCGCCGTCGGGCCGATCACGTCGTCCAGAATATCGGCGTGGTGGATTTTGAGCGGCTTGTTAAGGATGCTCAGATCACGCGCCGGCTCGTTGAACGGCGCGATCAGGTGATGGTCCTCGATGATGAACTTGCGCATGGTCGCTCTGCTTTCACTCGCCAGGCCCGCGCTCAGACCGGATCGTGCAGAAAATCGTTCAGCGTCGTGATAAATCGCTGCGGCGAATCGAGCATAATGAAATGACCTGCGTCCGGGAACCACTCGATCTGCGCGTGCGGCACGCCCGCCCTGAGCACTGCGTGCTCGCTTGGGCGCACAATAATATCGCGCTGGCCGTACATGCCCAGCGTCGGGACCTGGACCTTGCCAAGCTCAGGCCGCAGGTCGGTCTGGCGCAGCGTGCCGATACTCTGGAAAAACGACTCCATGCTGATCTTCGACACATCGCTCTGAATCATACGCCCCATCGCGCGGCCATCCTTCGCCATGAAGAAGCTGTAGCCACGCAGGAACATCAGCAGCGGCTTGCCACCGAACAGCCAGAAAAAGCGCGCCATCTTCGGGTTACCAGAGAGCTTGAGCAGCAAGTTCAGTGACGCGCCGTCGATGGGCGAGCCGATCACGCCAACCTTGACGACCTTCTCCGGATACTTGATCGCGGTGCTGAGCGACACCGTCCCGCCCATTGAGTGCCCGATCAGCGGCGCGCGCTGGATGCCCATCCGCTCCATGAACTGGTACACCATCTCGACGTAGACCGGGACGGTGTAGGCCGCTGAGCGATGCTCCGGCCCCTGGCCGGGCGCCAGGCCGGACTCGCCGAAGCCGAAAAAGTCGAGCGCGTAGGTGCGGAAATCGCGCCCCAGCACCTCGATCGTGTCGCGCCACAGCGCCCACGACCCCAGCCAGCCATGCAGCAGCAGCACCGGACGCCCGCGCCCGTAGGTCTCGTAATGGATAATTCCGGGATCGGTGACGAGCAATGGCACAGCGCGTGCCCCCCTCGGATCGCCAGCCGCGCAACACCTTATTGTGCGGCGTCCATCTCTTCAAGAATGGAATACAGCAGCTCGAGGAGCACGTTCTTGACGCTGTCGCGGTCGGTGGCGACGCAGGGCAGCAGCTTGATATGGTCTTCGATCCGCAGCGCGATCCGCAGGTCGTCGGGCGCCCAGGCTTCGGGATGGTCCTGCTTGTTGGCGGCGACAACGTAAGGCGTCGGCGCGTAGGCACGGAACGTTTCCAGAATGCTTTTCGCTTCGCGGAAGGTTTCGGGCTTGGCGCTGTCAACCATCACCACGAAGCCAAGCATCCCCTCGGCCAGAATCTCCCACATAAAATCGAAGCGGCGCTGGCCGGGTGTACCGAACAGGTACAGCACCAGGTCGTCATCAACCGTGATGCGGCCAAAGTCCATCGCCACAGTAGTTTGCTCTTTGGCGCCGAACTCCGGCGAATCCGGCGAAATCGCCTCGTCGGTCGAGACGACATCGATCTCGCTGATCGACTGGATAAACTCGGTCTTGCCTGCGCTGAAGGGGCCAGTGACGACCATCTTGACGGTTTGGATAGGCATGAGCGATCTCACTCTTGAAAGTTAGTAGTTACTGGTAGGCTGTTGCTGGTAGGCTGTTGCACCCTCTGCCCTCAGGCAGACATCCGCAAAAGCCGGCGAACCGGTCAGCTTTCCTTGATGCGCGCGATCAGGCGCTCGACAACGCTGCGCTTCATTTCCGGAGACTGCAAAACCGGCGCAGAGCGGCGCACGGCGGCGACCGGCGGCGCCGGCGCCTGCATCCCCGGCGGCCGGACAAGTTGCACCAGCCCAGCCTGCAGCAGCGCGTAGACGATCCGTCGAATCTCCGTGTCAGTCATGTTACAGGCTTTGGCGATCTGGCGGATGGAGTTCTTCGGATTGATGAACGACACGACCCGCCACTCTTCAACGCCGAGATGAATGCCCCGAAACTTCTCACCCGGCGACTCGGGGAACCGGAGCGCCATGTCGAGGTTAGGCAGCTCCTCCTCAAGCGGTTTGATCTCCTGCGCGCGGCGCGTCCCTTCGATGATCACGTTCTTCAGGTCGATCGGAACGGTGATGCGATCGGGTGGGGGCGTCAGGTTCTCCTCAAAGGTGAACGGCTCGTGCTCCCAGGTCATCACGTCGTAGACGATATCGACGGTGTGCTGCTTGATGCTGCGCACCACGTCGGCCTGAGTGACATAGTTGGCGTTGATCAGCATCAGGGCCAGCGCCTTGTCGGAATACTTTGCCCCACGCTCGCGGATGATGCGCGCCTGCTCGGCGTTGAGCTTCCCCGCTTTGTGGAGCACGTTCGCCAGGTGGCCGTCCTGGTCACCCATCGCCGCAAGAATCAGCTTGCCCTCACGGAAGGCGACGCTGGCGCGCTCCTTGCCGGGGGCGAT
>JADLHR010000338.1 GCA_020848665.1 Anaerolineae bacterium | reverse complement strand
TCCTGATGGAGTACGACGATCAGCGCCGCACCGCCTGTATCAGCACGCAGGCGGGCTGCGCGATGGGCTGCGTCTTCTGCGCGACCGGGCAGATGGGCTTCGCCCGGCACCTGAGCGCCGGAGAGATCGTCGAACAGGCGCTGATCTTCGCGCGCCAGCTTGAGGCCGAGGGCGAGCGCCTGAGCAACGTCGTGCTGATGGGCATGGGCGAGCCGTTCCACAACTACGACAACACCCTGGAAGCGATCCGGCGCCTCAACGACCCGGACGGGCTGAACATCGGCCAGCGTCACATCACGGTCAGCACCGTCGGCCTGGTCCCGGCGATCCGCCAGTTCGCCGGCGAAGGCTTGCAGGTCAAGCTGGCGATCAGCCTGCACGCCGCGACCGACGAGGAACGCGGTAAGCTGCTGCCGGTCAACCGGCGCTGGCCGCTGGCGGAGCTGATGGACGCCGTGCGCGACTACATCGCGCAGACCGGGCGCCGCGTTACCTTCGAGTGGGCGCTGATCGCGGGCGAGAACGACACGCCGGAGCAGGCCGAGCGGCTTGGCAAGCTGCTCGAAGGGGTGAAGGCGCACGTAAACCTGATCCCGCTCAACCCGACGCAGCAGTACGCGGGCCGCCCGTCCGACCCGGCGCGTGTCGCCGCCTTCCAGCAGATTCTGACCCGCTACCGCGTGCCGAGCACAGTCCGCGTGCGGCGCGGAATCGACATCCAGGCGGGCTGCGGACAGCTTAAGGCCGAGGTGCAGCGCCGCCAGCGCCAGCGCGGGGCCGCGCCGCTCGTGGATTTCGACGAAAAAGACGAGGATACGCCGTGAAGATCGAGGTCCGCCTGCTGGCAAGCCTGCGCGTGACGGCCGGGCGCGACGTGGTCACGCTCGATCTGCCGCCCGGCGCGACGCTCGGCGCGGCAGTCGAGCGCCTGCTGGCAGAGCTTCCAGCGATGAATGAGCACACACCGATGTGGCACCTGGCGGTCAACGGCGCGCACGCCGAAGCCGAGGCTGTGCTCCAGCCCGGCGACAGGATTACAATTTTTCCGTATATCGCGGGGGGTTAAACCGGGATGCGGAAGCCGAACAGGCTGCCCTGGCCCGGCTCGCTGTCCATATAGACGCTGCCGTTGTGATAGGCCACCGCCGCCTTGACGACTGACAGCCCCAGGCCCAGCCCCGGAATATCGGCGTCAGTCTCGACGCGAAAAAACGGCTCGAAGATGCGGTCCTGCTGGTCGAGCGGAATCCCTATCCCGGAATCTTCGACTTCAATCGCCACGCACGGCTGATTCCCATAGTATTTGAAGATACCGCGCACGACAATCTGCCCCCCTGCCGGGGTGTACTTGATGGCGTTTGAGAGCAGATTAGCGAGCGCGCGCTCCAGCCGGATCGGGTCGCCGCGCCCATCCGGAAGCTGCCCGGCGCAGTCAACCTCCAGCGTGCAGAGGCTCTCGGCCAGGTCTGCCCGCACCGCATCGATCGCGTGTGTGATCACATCCATCCAGACGACCGGCTGCGCCAGGCGGTGTTGTTCTTCGATCCGCTCCAACGAAAGCAGGTTCGTCACAATCTGCTGCATCTCGGCGGCGGTTTCGCCGCCCTGGCGCAGGTAGTTCAGCCGCGCTTCAGGAGAGAGCGTGTCATGCTGCGTGGTCAGAATCTGGTGATACGCCTGCAACCGCGTCAGCGGGCCGCGCAGGTCATGCGAAGCGAGACGGATCATCTCGGATTTAATCCGCTCCAGCTCGCGGATGTCGCTGAACAGCAGCGCCTGCTCGAAGGCGATCGCCGCCTGGCTCGCCAGCACGCGACAGGCTTGCAGATCGTCCGCCGTGAAGTTGCGCGCCGGATCGCCGCGCAGCACGGCCACGCCGAGCGTGCGCGCCTGGCTAAAGATCGGGACGACAATCAGCTCCTGCGCCTCGCCAAGAGACAGCCGGTCGGGGAACGCGCTGCGCGCTTGCATGGCAGAAAAACGAATGACCTCATGTTCGTCGATCACCACTTCGAGCAGCGGTGATCTGAAGTCAACGCGGTCACCGGGCTGGCACCTGGCCGCCCCGTCAGCCGGCGCCGGTTCGGGCCAGATCGCCTGCACCACGCCCGATCGCGTAGCGGGGTCGAAGCTGCAAATGGACGTGCGGGTCGAGCGCGTCAGGCGGTTCATTTGCCCGGCGCAGCGTTGGAGGATCACATCCAGGTCCAGAGACGAGAGGATCGACTGGCTGGCGGTGTAAAGCGCGTCGAGTTGTTCCAGGCGCGTCGCCAGCTCGACCGCCTGCGCGCGCTGCTGCTCGTACAGCCGGACGTTTTCGTAGGCGATCCCGGCCTGCTGGGCGAACGGGATTAACATGCGAACATGCTCGTCGGTGTAAAAGCGCGGCGTGACCGAGTCCAGCGCGAACAGGCCGACCACCTCGCCGCGCACGAGAAACGGCATACCCAGCCAGCAGCGAATGTGATCTGTGCCGGGCGTCCGCTTCCAGTGTCGCGCCTCGCGCACGTCGGGCAGGATCAGCGGCGCGCCGCTCTTGAGGATGGAGCCGATATAGGGCGAATTGTGCAGCGGAAAGGCGACCTGGCGCACTTCATCGAGCGAGCCGCCGAACGCATCGTGGCCGGTGCAGCGCACAATCCGCGCCACACCATCCTGGATCAGCATCACGTTGGCCGAGTCAAACGGCACAATGCGCCGCGCCTGGTCCAGCAGCCGCGCCAGCATCTCGTCCAGCTCCAGCGTCGAGGTCAGCACTGCGCCGACTTCGCGCAGCGTATCGGCCACCTCGCGCTCGTGGCGCAGCTTCAGCTCAATCTGCTCGCGCTGCTTGGCCGCACCGATGCTCGCCGCCAGGGTTTGCAGCGCGCTGGCTTCTTCTGCTGACCACGTGTGCGCAGTGCGCACGTCGTCCATTCCGACGAAGCCCCACAGGCTGGCGCCGACGAAAATCGGCGCGATCATCAGCGAGCGCGCCGCAATCCGACGAAACAGCCCGTCGCGCAGGTTGGGCAGCGTCTCCGCCGTGCCACAGACCACTTCGCAGCGGGCCAGGCGCGCATACAACTCGGTCAGGCCATCCCGGCGCACTGCCAGGTCTTGCGGAAAAACGTCCGGGCTGCGCCCTTTGTCCAGCGATCGCGCCCAGTGCTGCTGGCGAATGAACACGACATCCTGCTCGTGCTCGCTGGAGTCCTCCGTATGGGAAGGATCGTTCACGCGGCACACAGCGACACAACTGGCGTTGCACGCCTCGCCGACGATCGCGAGCGCCTCGCGCACTAGCTGGTCAAAGCTGCCGGGCTGCATCAGGCGGTTAGTCGCGCTCGCAATGGCTCGCAGCAGCGCCTCGTGACGCGCCCCCTGCGGCTCGATCAGGTTTCCGGCTTCGCCCTCAGCCTCCAGCGGGCGAAGGTCCACCAGCAGGCGCGGCTCACCATCCAGCAGCGTCGCATGAACGATGAACTCAGTGCTCGCGTCGCGGTTGCCATTAACCTGGAACATCTCCAGCAGCCGGAGAGTCTGGCCGGTGCGCAGCCCACGCAGCGCCTCTTCCACCCGCTCCTGCTCAGACGGCAGACAAAAGTCGACGAGCGAGCGCCCAGCCAGCGCCTCATCTGACCACCCGGTGAGCTGCTCGGCAGCCGGATTCGCGTAACAGACGCGCAGCGCCGCCCCGTCGAGCACTATCAGCGCGTTTGGAAGCGCGCGCAGAATGTCATCACGATAGCGCCACGCGCTCATCACGCCCTCTGTCTGTCTCGCGTCCAGCCCGGGCGCTGTCGCTGCGGAGCAGTCAGCGCCCGCACCACCCAGGCGACAAGTGCCAGCCCCAACAGGCTCACCAGACCTGTTTCTGGGAACCACATCGCCCGGCCTGCCAGCGCCGCAGGGCCAGACAGGCTCAACCGGAAACCATCTTCGAGTGTATAGGCGACCAGGTTCCAACCCAGATGCAGCGCGAATGGCAGCGTCAGCCGCCGCCCGCCGCGCTCAAACGCCGCGCCGAAGACGATCCCCATGACCGTCAGATTCAGCAGCGCGACCGGGATCAGCCCGGCAGGGACTTCCTGGTAAAGCAGGTTGGGCAGATGGAACAGGCCGAACAGAATCGCCGCCACCCCCACGCCGCGCATCACTCCCAGCCGGTCGATCAGCAGCGTCTGGATCACGCCGCGAAACGCCAGCTCCTCGAACCCTGCGACCAGCGCCTGCTGCGCCGCCAGCGCAACCAGGAACAGCGCCAGCCCCGCGTGTGCGCCGCCCAGGGACGCCCAGCCCGCCGCTGCGAGCAGCGCGGCCACCAGCCCGACCGCCGCCGCCCCGCTGCCAGCGCCCAGCGCCAGATCGCGCGCCACACCGGGATAGATGAACGGGCCGAGCGCCGCGAGTCGCCGCCGGTTCAGCGCCCAGACGGCCAGCGCGCCCAGCGGCATCCCGGCATAGTATGTGAGGAACGCGGCCCGACCCAAACCCTCCACCAGCATCGTCGCAAGCCCACCGAGCAGCAGCCCATAATAGGCGCACAGCCACAGCATGGCACCGGCTTTCGTCTGACTCGGACACGACTGAAAACTAGGGATTCCCGCTCCTATCCCCCAAGTATACACCTGACGCCCGGCCTGACCACCGCGCGATTTGGGCAATTGTGTCAAATACAATACCCCCGCCGAGCGTCCTCGCCTGCGGAAGGCACACCAGCGCCGAGCGGGAGTGAAGCGCCCCGGCGGACGCGCGATGAATGCTGGCGCAATCGCCCGATCTGACACCCAGGGCCGGCGTTGGAATCTGCGCGCAAAGCCGGTATAGTCGTAGCCGGTGGCCGCCCTGCGCCTCATTCAACCCGCCGCCACCATCATTTTGCACCCGGCTGGACAAGCGTATGAAGATTCAGTTTCTCTTTTGGGAAGGCTGTTCCTCGCACCCTGACGCCTGGCGGCGCCTGCACGATGTGTTAGACGAGCTGGGCATTGAGGCGGCGGTGGAGCGCATCGAGGTCACGGCTGAGGCCGAGGCGCAGCAGTGGGGCTTTGCGGGATCGCCGACCATCCTGATCGATGGGCAGGATATCGATCCGCAGCCCGATCGGCCTGCTCGTCTGACGTGCCGGCTCTATTTCCACGAAGACGGGCGCCCGTCGCCCCTGCCCTCGCGCGCGATGATCGCCCGCGCCGTCCTCGCGGCGCAACCGGCAGATCAGACTGAATCCACGCCACGACACGCCACGAAAGGACCGCATGATGCTTGAAATTGGACAGACTGCGCCGGGTTTTTCTCTGCCCGGCGTGGACGGCGAGACGCATCGCCTGAGCGACCTGCTGCGCGATCACCGCGCCGTTGCCGTGATCTTTAGCTGCAACCACTGCCCCTACGTCCGCGCCTGGGAAGGACGCATGGTCGCGCTGCAGCAGGAATACGGGCCGCGTGGGGCGGCGCTGGTCGCGATCAACCCCAACGACGCGACACGCTATCCGGACGACGACTTTCACGCCATGCAGCAGCG
>JADLHR010000337.1 GCA_020848665.1 Anaerolineae bacterium | reverse complement strand
CCGGCGGCGCAGAAGCGCTGTTGTTTGAGACCGACAGCGCGTGGGCCATCGGACGCCTGTTCGCGGTGGAGAACTCGCTGTACTTCAGCCTGATCCCTGGTGCGCAGGCGTGGATCGACGGGCTGCTGGCGACCCCGGTTGACATGGAGAGCCGCGCCGGGTTCCTTCAGGAACAGAGCATGGTCGCGCCGGCGCTCTACCGCCTGCCGCTGAGCGGCGGCGTGCCGGAGCTGGTGTTCGAGAACATTACCGCTGCGACGCCGCGCCCCGCCGCGCAGTAATCGGATCTCCCCGAATCGCAACGGGCCGGAACGACCACCGCTCCGGCCCGTATCTTGTTCCGCGAAGAACAGCCAGATACAGCAACTACGTTTCGCTGCTCTCCGCTTCAGATCACGCGCACCGGTGTGCCGACCTCGGCCCAGTTGAAGAACCACTGCGCCTCGCCCGTCGGCAGATTGACGCAGCCGTGACTCATCGGGCGGCCAAAGCTGTTGTGCCAGTACGTGCCGTGAATACCGTAGCCCTGGTAGAAATACATTGTGTAGGGCACCTGCGGCAGGTAGTAGTCCGGCCCGCTCATATCGGTCGCCACGTGCTTGACATAGACTTTGTAATCGCCCAGCACGGTCGGCGTGTCGGGCAGCCCGGTCGAGACCAGGTCCGAGCGCACCAACTGGCCGTTCTCGTAGGCGTAGATGCGCTGCTGGCCGGTCGAGACGACAATCGACTTTCCGGCGCTGGTGGGTGCGGGCGGCGCGTCGGCGGCGCCCGGCTGATAGATGCCCGCCGCCGGGATGACCAGTTCCTGGCCGACGTACAGCAGATCCGGATCCGCCAGCCCATTCAGCGCGACGATAGCCTGCACGTCAACGCCGTACTGCCGGGCGATCAGGCCCAGCTCCTGCCCGCGCTCGACGATGTGCACCGTCGTCGCGCCGCTGTGCTCAACGGTTTTCGGCTCCGGCGCGGGCGGCGCGACCTCGATCATCGCCAGTTCCAGGCGCCCGTCGGCCAGCTCGCCCTGCACGTTTTGATACAGCCGATTGAGCATAACCGGCACTTCCAGCGCACGTCCTGACTTTGGCGCGTCCCCGGCGACCGCCGCGACATTCGTCTGCTGGCTGAGCGCGACCAGCGCCTGCTGCGTCTGATTCAGATCGATAGTGTAGCGCGGGGTGATGCTGCTGCCCGCCGGGGCGCGGCGCGCGTCCACGAGCGTTGACGCCGTGTCCACCCGCACACCGAGCGCGCCGAGCGTCAGCGTCCACTCGCGCCCGCTATCAACCAGCGTCACAGGGCGCGCTGCCCAGTCCTCGGAGAACAGGCGCTGCTGCGCGTGCCCGACCGGCTGCCCGCCGATCGCGATCCCGCCAACCGAGACGCCCGCCGCGATAGTCTCACCGTCAGACGCCAGGTAGACCGCGCCTGCCAGCAGCGTCAGCAGCAGCCCGCCCGCGATCGCCAGCGCGCCGCCGATCAGCAGCCAGGGTATCGCGCGGCGGGAATGGGCGGCATTTGCCCGGCGTGCGACCGGGCGGCGCGGTTCGGAATGTGGGTATAAAGGCCGGATAGGCCGGGCCTGGATCGACATCGTGTGCACCTTTTGCGCGCGTTCGCTCGCCCGATTTCAAACATCCTGGTCTATTTTATCGCAGCGCGTCCGGCGAGATTGGGCGCGCAGGATATGCCCGGCCTGCGCGTGCCCTACGCGCGCTCCGCGCCGCATCCGGCGATGTGCTAACCTCTCTATACAGGCGCGCAGACGGGGAAAGGAACGGGATGAAATCACGCAGGGAGGTTTCGGCGGGCGGCGTCGTTTACCGGCGCGGTGCGAACGGCATCGAAATCCTGATCGGCAAGGCGTCCAGCTATCAGCGCTGGGTGCTGCCAAAGGGCTTGGTCAGGCGCGGCGAAACCTATGAAGACGCCGCGCTGCGCGAGGCCGAGGAGGAAACCGGCGTCCGCGCCCGGTTGATTGTGCCTCTCGGCGAGCCGGAGCGGTATGTCTATACAGCGCGCGGTGTGCGCGTCTTCAAAGAGGTCCATTACTTCCTGATGGAATACGTTGCGGGCAGCGTGCGCGACCACGATTTCGAGATGGATGAGGTCCGCTGGGCGCCCATCGACGAGGCGCTGAGCCTGCTGGCCTACGAGGGCGCGCGGGCGGTCGTGCGACGTGCGCAGGCGGCGCTGGCCGCACAGCCGGGCAGTTGAGCGCGCGTTGCGGCCCCTCCGCCCCCGCTCGACCTGTTACGTGTCCGCCCGGAGCTGATACTCGTAGTAAACGCCGTGCTCGCCGGAGCCGCGCCCGTAGAAGCGCCACTCCGGAAAGTTGAAGTCCGCTGTGACAGAGCGCGGCGCCAGCAGCACCGCCTGCAAGAACGAGCGCAGGTTCTCGACGCCGTACAGGTTCACCGCGAAACCCCATGCTTCCATGCGGTCGAAGAAAACCGCGCGCTGCTCGCTGCGCCAGTCGAGCGAAAACCGATTCATACCCCAATCGCTGTACGCAACCAGAGTCTGATGCGCCTGGCCGGGCGCGCTAATCACCTGCTGCTCCAGGAACATGATCGGCGCCTGGACAATCGCACCGGGGTGCGCTTCGGCCAGTCGCCGGAACCCCGCTTCGCCCAACAGCGAGACGTAGCCGTTGAGCCACAGCCGGTCGTCTGGGAAGCCATGCCGCCGCACCAGCGCCAGCGACGGTGCGATCAGCTCCGGCCCGGCCTTCAGATCGAGCTTGGCGGATTTGCCCGCCGCCGCCAGCCGCGCCAGCAGATCATCCAGCCGCAGCCAGCCCTCGACCGGCTCGCCCGCCTCGTCCGCGACTTCATCATGATGCAGCACCAACTCGCCGCTGCGCAGGTCGAGGTGGATGTCGCACTCGCCCCAGACGATGTCCGACGCGAGGAACTGGCGCAGATTCGGCTCGTCGTTCAGCCCATGCCAGACCAGCTCGACCTGTTCCGGCAGGGTGCGCGGCGAGGCAAGCCGGATGAGATCGTACTGTGCGCCAGTCAGAAACACAGGTGGCGCGCTGCCCGCCGCGTCCGCGCGCAGCAGCAGAATCTCGCCCGCCGCGCCGGTTGCAGCGAAGGCGCGCAGCGTTTCCACCGCGCCGCTGATCACAGCGGCGACGCGATAGCCCTGCCGCCCGAACGCCCGCAGCGCAGCGGCAGCGCTATCTGGCGTATGCGCGTCCCCGAAAAGCAGCACGCCGGAGAAGCGGGCGCGATGCGCCGCTCCAAGCCGGTCGAGCGCCGCCAGCGTCTCGGCGCGGCGCGCGTCAGAATCCGTGCTGATCAGGCCGATCGCTACGCCCGGCTGAAGCTGAAGCCAGCGGATCGCGTCGAACACGCCGTCACGCGGCTGGCCGGTGTGCGGCTTGAGAATCGCGCCCTCAACCTCGAACAGCGCCAGCAGCCGGTCTTCGGAATGTCGCCGCCGTAGCACGCGAAGGTGCGCGGCCAGCGCTGCCATCCAATCCTGCATTGTCCTTCGCGCCGCCCCTTTCTGAGCCATACGCTATAATGCACGCAGCGTATCATCCACGCTGCGTACCTTCTTCACCTGAGAGAGATGATGCCCGATGCCAGAGCCAACCGTCGAAAGCCTGCTAT
>JADLHR010000336.1 GCA_020848665.1 Anaerolineae bacterium | reverse complement strand
CTGAGGCGCCCGCTGCTCTTGATCTCGCGCACCATCAGCCCCAGCGTGTCAGTGTGGGCGGTCAGGCCGCGCGGTGCGTCGCCGCGCTCGCCGGGCCAGGTCAGCGCCAGCGCGCCTTTCGGGCTGCGCTCGACACGCAGGTCCGCAATCGCCAGCTCGTGAAAGGCCCGCTCGACGGTTTCGATCACTTCCAGGTGATAGCCGGTGGGACTGGGAGTCTTTAGTAATCTGACCAGAAAATCAACTATACTATCAAGATGTGGAGTCAAATCCGCCATACATGTCTCCTTGTGAGGCCGGGCGCTGCGAGCGGCACGCAGCGCACGTTGGAGTATATCCCGCTTCAGAATGTCTGACGAAACGTCCCGCACCATTGCCAGTTACGACCGCTTCTCGGCGGCCTTCGCCAGCGCGCTGGGCAGCGCTTCGCTCAGTCATGAGCTGGATACCTTCGCCTGTATGCTGCCGCCCGGCGCGTGCGTGGTCGATGCCGGCGCGGGGCCAGGACACTACACGCTGGCGCTGGCCGCGCGCGGACTGCTGGCAGTACCCGTGGACCTCTCGATGGAATTGCTGCGCGTCGCGCGCGAGTACGGGCTGGACAACCTGGTGCTGGCCGACCTCCGCCACCTGCCTTTCGCGCGCGGCGACCTCGACGGCGTATGGGCCTGCGCGTCGCTGCTGCACCTTCCGAAGCAGGTGCTGCCGGATGCTCTCGGCGAATTAAGGCGCGTCGTGCGAATTAGCGGCGCGCTTTATTGTTCTGTCAAGCTGGGCGGGGGCGAGAGTTGGGTCGCCACGCCGCAAGGGAGCGAACGCTTCTTCGCGTACTACGGCGAGGACGAGCTGGATCATCTGCTGGCCGAAAGCGGCTGGTCGATCAGCGGCGGCTATGTGACGCCAGGCCGTTCGCATCCCTGGATCAACCGCTTCTGCCGGGCGGTGTAGGGCAGCGATCGGCGATTAGCGATCGGCGGTTAGCGATTAGCAGTTGTCGATTAGCGAAAGACAAGCGCCGCTGCGCTTCGTTCTTGCTAACCGCTAACGGCTAACTGCTCGCCGCTTCTACTCCACCCTGATCGTGCCGAGCAGCGCATGGTCGGACGCCTCTGCTTCCAGGCCCACGCGCATCACCGGCAAGCGGTCACCGGGCGTGTGCCAGTCGTAGACGACCACCCACAGCTCGTACTCGCCCGGCGGCGCGTCCGGCGGGACCGGCAGGCCGTGGTTATCGCGGTGCAGCGACCCCGCGCGCCAGCTCGAAGTCGGCTCAAAGCCGCCCGCCGGGAACGAATCGCGCTGCGCGACGACCGCCCCGTCCGGCCCGATCAGCAGCAGCGCGACGCTGTAATCCGCCGCGATCGGCTCGACCACCTGCCACAGCAGCGTGACCGGCAGATTTTCCCCGCGCCCGACTGCGTCCCCGGCGGGCAGATCGGCCCCGACCAGCCGCAGGCTCGCGCCGAAGCGCGCGTCCACGCGCTGCTCCGGCCAGAGCGGCGCGCTCGGCGGCGCGGCGGGCGTCAGGTCGAACAGCACCGCTCGCGCCAGGTCCCCACCCGACACCTCACGCACCGGGAAGTAATGTCGCGCCAGATACTGCTCGACCGGACGGTTGGCCCAGGGCACAAACGGGCTGCTGTCCACCACCAGCCACAGCCGGTCGTGACGCTGCGCTAGGCCAGCCAGGATCAGCGCGTCCGAGGGGTGGATCAGCGCGTCAGGATCGTTCGACACGACCAGCAGGATCGCTTCCGGGCTGGTGCGCTTGCCGGGCGAATAGGGCAGCACCAGGGCCATCGGCGCGCGCAGCTTGTAGCTATTCATGAAGAATCGGCGGTACGTATTGTCGCTCAGGACGAGCGCGTCGTCGGGCTGCAACTGCGGCTCAAGCTGCGCCTGCAGATTTTGCAGCGGCGCGAACTCGGCGTGATAACGCGGGTCGTACCGGGCGGCGGCTAACCCGCCGCCAAGCGCCAGGGCTGCCCCTAGCGCCAGCCCCGCGCCAGTAACCAGCGCGGCGCGCGGCGTCCCGGCCCGGTGGCGCAGCCACCATGCCAGCGCCAGCAGCGCGAGCAGCATCAGCAGCGCGGCCAGCGCCGGCAGCAGCCACGCCTGCCCAACCGCCCACGCAGCCAGCAGATCGGGCGTCTGCCCGCCGAGCAGATCGAGCGACACCACCGGTGGGGACCAGCGCAGGCTCCACGCACCTTCCTGCCAGGGGATGATTGGCGGCGTCTGGCGAGCGAGCGTGTCGTAATAGGCATGCACCGGGACCAGCGCCGCCAGCGCCTGCATGCCCACGCTCAGCGCGGACAGGATGACCAGCGCGGCGCGTGCGATCCGCGAGGCGCCCGCTTCGAGCAGGCGCTCGACGACCGGCAGCAGCCACAGCGCCAGAAAGGGCGTTACCGGGACGAGGTAGCGTGGCCCCCAGCCCGTCCCGCCGTACCATTCTTCGCCGCGCACCAGCGCGTAGCCGAAGACGAACGCCAGCAGCATCACCAGCGGGACAGCGATCTCGCGCCAGTTCCGCGCGCGGATCAGACGCGGCCAGCCGAAAAACCCCGCCAGCAGCACCGGAGAATAGACCCACACGCTGCGCCCTGGGCTGACGAGGTAGCCGAGCGCGCCCTCGCCCATCTGCGCGAGGTTGGCGCGCGCCTGCGCCAGCCGGTTCGCCGCTGCCCAGCGGCGCGTGTCGATCCCGAACAGCACATCGGCGTAGATCGCGATCAGCACCAGCGCCGCCACCGCCAGCGCGAGACCGAGCAGGATCGCGAGCGTCCGGCGCGGATAGCGCCGCCGCGCCAGCCGGTCCGGAAACGCCTGCACCGCCAGCGCCGGGATCATCAGGAAAGCGGCTTCTTTCGAGAACAGCGCCCCGGCAAACACGGCGATCAGCGCCAGCGCCAGGCCCAGCGGGCGCTCGCCCTGGCCCAACGCCTGCCGCAGGCGCAGCGTCAGCAGCGCGCTCAGCAGCGCCAGCAGCGTGAACAGCGGCTCGCGGAAGAACGCCCGGCTGTACGGCCAGGCGACCGTCCCCAGCCCGAACAGCAGCGCGACGATCGCCGCTGTGCGCGGGCGATGGTCGAGCGCCAGCCCATAGGCGTACAGCGCGCCCGCCGTCAGCGCCGTGATCAGCACATTGAACAGCCAGACCGTGTGCGCCAGCCCGATCCCTGGCAGAACTTCCGCCAGCCGGAACAGCGGGACAGCCAGCAGCGGCTGGAGCGGCTCGGTATCCGCGACCGGCGGAGCGATCTCGGCCAGAAGCTGCGGCGACCGCACGTCGTAGAGGTAGTTCATCCGCAGGTTGCCGCGTCGCGCCAGGCTTTCGGTTG
>JADLHR010000335.1 GCA_020848665.1 Anaerolineae bacterium | reverse complement strand
CTGGGCGAGCCGATGGTCGGCATCGGCGTGACCTCGCTGCCCGACGCGGAGCGCCTCGCCGGGCGCGGGTGGTAGGCGCGAAAACCGTTCGTATGATGCCGGTGGAGCGGCCTCAACGCGCCGCTCCACCGGTCGTAACCTTTAATATTTCTTTCCTTAAGGAGCGTTCCTCATGGGCGGGGGGATTTTTATCCTGCGTGATGACGGCGAATTCGTTGAGCTGATTGAAGAACCTTACGCTTCGGAAAAACTGCTGCAAGGTTATCTCGCTAAATATCCGAACCTGCTGGCCGGGGATCAGATCGACTCGGCCAATCCGCGCCGCTGGCTGCTGGTTTCACGCGAGTTCCACGTATCTTCCGACGAATCCGATGTGGGCTGGCTCGATCACCTGTTTCTCGATCAGGATGGCGTCCCGACCTTGATCGAAGTCAAGCGCAGCAGCGACACGCGCATCCGACGAGAAATCGTCGGGCAACTGCTGGACTACGCGGCGAATGCGGTACTGCATATGCCCGTTGAGACTATCCGTTCCCGCTTTGAGATGCGCTGCGAAAGGGAGCAGCGAAACGTCGACGAAGACCTGCAGGAACTACTCGGACCTGAAGGCGAGCCGGAAACGTTCTGGACGCAGGTGCAAGACAATCTTCGCGTGGGGCGCGTGCGTCTCGTATTCGTCGCGGATGTGATTCCGGTTGAGTTGCGCCGGATTGTAGAGTTTCTCAATGTGCAGATGAATCCCGCCGAGGTGTTGGCGGTTGAAATTCGGCAATATATGGGAGAGGGTATTTGCTCGCTCGTCCCGCGCGTAATAGGACAGATCGCATCGCCGCCAAAACCAGAACAGCGTCAATGGGATGAAAAATCGTATTTCGCGGAACTGCTGCGGAAATTTCGGCCTGCCGAAGTCGAGGTTGCCCGGCAAATCCTGAGTTGGGTGTCTTCGAGAGTAACAGAGATATGCTGGGGAAAGGGTTTGAAACACGGCTCCTTCTATCCGGTCTGCAGATGGAATGACCTGTATTTTAGACTCTTTGTTGTCTATTCTAAT
Organism: Anaerolineae bacterium; assembly: GCA_020848665.1. Lineage (GTDB taxonomy): Bacteria > Chloroflexota > Anaerolineae > Aggregatilineales > Aggregatilineaceae > DYGX01. The sequence continues at coordinate 3,384 of JADLHR010000335.1, read as the reverse complement.
GGATACATCGAGACCTCTTTCCAGCATTACCAGGGGGTGCCGCCTTTCCACTCAGACGAGAAGCGCCTGGAACTTCTGGCGCGGCTGAACGCGATTCCGGGCATTTCGTGGCCCGAAGATGTGATCGCCCGACGGCCCAGCATCCCGTTCTCGGCTCTGACGAACGAGGGCGCACTACAGCAGTTTTTCGCAGCGTTCGAGTGGATGATCAGCGAAATCCAGTCGAGTGCGCCGATGCCTGAATAGCGGGCTGCTCTATCAGTTTCTGCCGCCGCCCACTACCCCGCGACAGGCACCGCCGATTCCTGGTAGATCGTCTCGGTGTTGTCGTCGTAGGCGAGCAGCTCGGCATAGCGACCCCACTGAATCGCGCGATCGACCTGCTGCGATGCTTCGTCCGGTGAAAATTCAAGCTCCAGCGCCAGCCGCACCACGTCGCGGTCCAATTGACCTCGCTCGGCGGCGCTCAGCATCGCCAGCAGCCACTTGAACATCGGCATTCGGCGGATGCGGGTCGCAAAAATCTCCTTGCGCGCCAGGATACCGGCTGCCGCGAACGTCTCGCCCAGCGGCGTCAGCGCGATGTCACCGCTGGCAATCGTGGCGAAGCTCAACAGTTCAGCGGCCTCGGTCAGCAGCAGAACCTGTCCCGTTCCCAGGTTCAGTTCCTGCTCAAGACGGTACACGTCGATCCGGTCGTTCGGCATTTCGTCGAGGAACTCGAGAAAACCGGCCAGCTCTGACGGCGAGACGCCGGGCAGCGCGCGCGTGCGGCCTGCTTCGCCGGGCGCGACGCCTAGCTCGATATGCTCCGGCTGCGTTTGCCCCGCCAGCGTGGCGTAGACCTGGTCCAGCACATTGAGAAACTGCGGCGATTTGCGCGCGCGTGGGCGCTCCAGCGAGACCGGCTGATCAGCGATGACGCGCCCCGGCTGCTTGTCCATTACGATAACGCGGTCGGCCATCAGGATCGCTTCTTCGATGTTGTGCGTCACCATCAGAATCGCTTTGGTCGGGATCCGGTTATCGATCCACAACTCCAGCAGCTCACCGCGCAGGGAGTCCGCGCTGAGCACATCGAGCGCCGAAAACGCCTCGTCCAGGCACAGCAGCTCCGGCTCGACGGCCAGGGCGCGCGCGAAGCCGACCTTCTGCCGCATCCCGCCGGACAGTTCGCGCGGGAAGGCCGTCTCAAAACCGTCCAGCCCGACCATGTCCAGCAAATCGACCGCCTGGGCGGCGCGCTGTTCGGGGGGGATGCCGCGCGCCTTCAGTGCCGTCTCGACATTCTGCTGCACGGTCAGCCACGGAAACAGGGCGAAGGTCTGAAACACCATCGTGGCGCGCGGATTGACTCCGGTCAGCGGCGCGCCGTGATAAAGCATCTGGCCGTGCGTGGGCCGGATCAGACCGGTGATGATCCGCAGCAGCGTGCTCTTGCCGCAGCCGGACGGCCCCAGCAGCGCGACGAACTCGCCCTCGCCCATAGTCAGATTAATGTCCTCAATGGCAGTAAAGCGGCGGCTCCCGCTGCCATATTGGTGCGTAACGCCCTGCAATTCCAGAAGATGCGCAGCCATAGGCTTACTCCATGCGGAAACGGTTTTCGGCCTGGCGGTACAGCCGCCGCCAGAACACGCGGTTGAGCAGAGCGACTGTCAGAATCATCACCACAGTCGAGGCCAGCAGCAGGTGAAAATCGCCGCGTGCGGTAGCGTCGGAGATCAGCGCGCCAATGCCCGTGACCTGGTGGGTGTGGCCGCCCAGTTGGAAATATTCGGCGACGATGCTCGCGTTCCAGGCCCCGCCGCTGGCGGTGATCGCGCCCGTCACCATATAGGGAAAAATGGCCGGCAGGAACAGAATCCGCCAGCGATCGCGGCGGCTCATGTTCAGCAGCGACGAGGTGAAGGTCAGGTCTTGCGGGATGGCCGTCGCCCCGGCGATCACGTTGAACAGCACATACCACTGGGTGCCCATCAGCATCAGCAGCACCGCCGCAAGATTCAGCCCGCCGGGGAGTTTGAGCAGCACCAGCAGCATGACCGGAAAGAGCGCCGTCGCGGGAATCGACGCCATGATCTGCACCAGCGGTTGCAGCACCGCCGCCGCACGTTGGCTCGTGCCGATCAGCACGCCAACCGGGACCGTCCATGCCAGCGCGATCAGCAGCGCCGCTACGATCCGCGCCAGCGTCGCGCTGGTTCCCAGCGCGATCGCCTGCCACTGCTCGCCCGGCACCTGCACAAGCATCTGCCCGGTGCGGAGCAGTCCGTAGGCCAGCGGCACGCCCACAGCGAGCGCGATCAGGCCGGTGACCCAGGTACGGCTGGCGCCTTGCTCAGCGCCGGGCGCAGCCTTGAACGGGCGATAGGTGAGCGCCAGCCGGTCGAGCGCGCCGACCACGGGCTGGTAGAGATGGCGGTCCAGCCAGCCGGTAACACGCGTCCGCTGGAGCAGGCTGTAGAACCAGGACGTGGGCGGATTACCGCTTTCTGCCATTTCGAGCTTGAAGCGGTCAGACCACGCGAGCAGGGGCCGCCAGACCAACTGGTCGAGCAGCACGATCACCAGCACCAGCGCGCCCAGCCCCCACAGAATCGCCCGATAATCTTCCTGCTGGGCGGCTTCGTGCAGATACGCGCCTAGCCCTCGCAGGCGAAAATCCTTATCGCCGACCGTAAAAGCCTCGGCAGCCATCAGGAAGAACCAGCCCCCGGCCCAGCTCATCATGCTGTTCCAGATCAGGCTGATGGCCCCGAAAGGCAGCTCCAGCGTGCGGAAACGCAGCCACGTGTTCAGGCGAAAGACGGTCGAGGCTTCGTTCAGCTCGTTGGGAATGGTGGTCAGCGACTGGTACCACGCGAAGGTCATGTTCCAGACCTGGCTGGTAAAAATAAGCACAATCGCGGCCAGCTCGGCAGCGGCCGCCTGGGGCAGAATGGCGCTTAAGCTCAGCAGTACGACCGGAAGGAACGACAGGATCGGGACGCTTTGCAGCACGTCCAGCACCGGCATCAGCACCTGCTCGGCGCGGCGGTGATAGGCGGCGGCTCGCCCATAGATAATCGTGAAGCCGAGCGATAGCACATAGGCAGCGGCCATCCGGCCCAGCGAGCGTGCCGCGTAATAGGGCAGCACTTCCGGCTGGAGCGAGACGCTCGGCCCCTCGACCGCTGCGGGGGCGCCGATTGCCAGCCGCACACCGGCGAAAATCAGGACGATCACCAGCCCGATGACAACCGCGTCTGCCCAGCCGCCAGCGTGGGGGACAGCCTCGTAACTGGTGAAGATGCCTGAAAAGAGTCGTTTCATCGCTGGACGCTCCGTGGCACACGAGCGCGAGCGTCGTGCGCCAGCTCCGCTTGACTGCAATCACTTTAT
>JADLHR010000334.1 GCA_020848665.1 Anaerolineae bacterium | reverse complement strand
TCGTCCAGAGCGGCGCGCGCCGCGCGGCGCGTGTCCTCGTCAATCGGCAGCGCATCGAACTCGTCCTCGTCCAGCACGGTCAGCGCGCCATCCGGCGCGATGAACAGGTCGAGCGCCAGATCGTCTGCGACCACCGTGCTCTCGTAGATGATCGCCGGCCGGCTGATGTTGCAGTACCACCCAACCAGCCGGTCGTCGTCCACGTCGTGCATCTCGAAGATGCTGTACCAGCGGTTTTCATAAAACCACTCGATGAAGCGATCACCCTGGCGGAAGGTGTGATAGGGCGTCACCCGATCCGGGCGATTAAAACGCGCTTCCAGCTTAACCCAGCCGGAGCCGCGCGCCAGCACCGTCCCGTAATAGCGCCACACCTCGGCGCCCTCATGATCGTTTTTGATGACCGTAATCTGCATCGAGTGCGTCACCTTACCTCTCGCTGATCAATTCTTCGGCGGCGCTGTCGTAACAGCTTCCGCACTCCGGCAGCCGCACCTCGAACACCGTTCCGCGCCCGGCCTCGCTTCGGGCCGTCAGCGTTCCCTGGTGAAGCTCCACGATCTGCCGCGCCAGGGTCAGCCCCAGGCCGATGCCGGTGCTGCGCGCGCCTTGCGCAACGCGGTAGAAGGGGTCGAAAACATGTTGCAGTTGAGCGGGCGGCAGGTCCGGCCCGTTATCGCGCACGCTAATCAACGCCCAGTTGCCCGCTTCGTCCGACTCGACCGCCAGCGATACCTCGACGACACCGTCTTCGTCCACCGCGTCGAGCGCGCTCATCACCAGCCGGACCAGCGCCTGCCGAAGGCGCTCCGGATCCGCCCAGACAAACACCGGCTCGCCAGCAGCCAAGAGTCGAAGCTCGGCCTTCTGGTGCTCCGCTGCCGCCTGGCACGCAGCGATCACATCGTCGAGCAGCATGCACAACTCGACAGTCTCATGGCCCAGCTCATTCGAATGGCGCTGCAAGCGGAACACGTCGAGCAGGTCTTCGACCAACTCATTCATCTCATCGGTCACGCGCTCCATGACGGCCAGATGACTGAACAGGCGCTCCGGCTGGCGGCGCAGCAGGTAGAGCCGCGTCTTGAAGTTCGAGAGCGGCGTGCGCAGCTCATGCGCGGCGTGCCGCAGAAAACGCTCGCGCTGCTCGTTCAGGTCCTTCTCGCGGCTGATGTCGCGCAGCACGCTCACCCGCCCCAGCCGCTCGCCAGCCGGACCACTGACCTGGGCGGTAATCAGCACGACATCGACACGCGTCCCATCGAGCCGCTCCAGTCTCAGCTCGCCGCTCCACAGCGGGTCGCGATCCAGCACGCTATCGACCTCGGCGCGCAGGCGATCATACGTCGGGCCGGAGCGCACCACACGCTCGTACAGCGCCGGCAGATCACGGCTCACCAGGCTGTCCAGCGGCAGGCCCAGCATCTGCCCCAGCGCGCGGTTGCTGTAGGTGATCGTCTTGTCCTCGACGTACAGGACACCCTCGGTCATCGCATCCAGGATAGCCCGCAGCAGCGCGCGCTCGCGTTCCAGATCGGCAGTGCGCTCGGCAACTCGCCGCTCCATTTCCTCCGCATGAGCGCGCAGCGCGTCTTCGGCAGTCTTGCGCGCGGTGATGTCCTCCTTGAGCGCGATATAGTGCGTGATCTGGCCGCCCGCATTTTTGATCGGCGCCATCAAGGCGGATTCCCAATACCGCTCGCCGTTCTTCTTGACGTTGTGCAGCACCCCGCGCCATTCGCCGCCGCTGCTGATCGTGCGCCACATGCGAGCGTATTCCTCGTCGGGCGTGTGCCCCGACTTGAGAAAGCGCGGATTGCGCCCGCGCACCTCGTCGAGCGTGTAACCGGTCAGCTCGGTGAACTTCGGATTGACGTACTCAATATTCCCGGCGAGATCGGTGATCATGACCGTGCTGGGGCTTTGCTCGACCGCGCGCGAGAACTTGCGCAGCTCGGCTTCCAGCTCGTGCTCGCGCTGAGATCGAGCGAAAACCAGGCGACGCAGCGCGGTCACGAGCGCGGCAAAGCGCTTTGATACCATTAAATGCACGCTTTCGGCTGGCGCAGCGACATAACAACAGACATAGATCAGTGAAACACAGGTGGGTGGATTATAGACCGTTCGCGCTCAAACCGCAGCAAATAGCGAACCGAAAACCGGGAGAGGACAACCTGCGAGGCTGTCGTCGCTCAGGCGTGCGACTCAAGCGGAACTACCGCCCCCAGCGCGTGGAACTGCGCGCTGAGCGGCGTGGGGAAATCAGTCACCGGGACCTCGAAAAACAGCCCGCCCATCAGCATCCCATCCCGGTAAACTTCGACCCGCACGTGAATCGTCCGTCCTTCGTGCGGCGTCAGGCGAAACTGCACCGGCCCGGCCGGCTTGCGCGCCGGAACGTCCAGCGCGTGCTCGGAGGGGTCGATCAGGCAGCCGGCCGCCTGCACCCGCAGGACCAACGTCTGCGTAGGGCTGGCGGCTCCTGGTGCAGGCGCGGCATCAAACCCGATCATCAGCCTGGCGGGCAGATGGCGCACCCACTCGCGCGCAACCAGCACCGACAACTGGCGCTCATGGCTCGCGGCATGCGCGGCGGCAGGCGCATCCGCGACCGAAGCCGGATCATCCAGCCCGTTCCCACCCCCGTCGATCGTCTCAAGCGCCTCGCGCCCGCGCGCGGACAGCCGGTACACGCCCGGCTGCGACATCTCTGCGAAGCGCCGGGTGATCAGCGCGCGGATCGCCTTGCCAAAGGCGCGCTCACTCAAGCCGGTGGCGCCGGTAATCTTGTCTGCTGCCGCGCTCTCGCGCCCGGCGAGATAGCGAATGACGGTCAGCGCCTGGGAAGGAAGTCTCTGCAAATCGTCGAGCATGGATGACCTACTCTTGCGCTGGGGTTGTGCGCCTTATCATCCCGTACTATAGCGGTGAATAGACGGGCCGCGCAATACAGAAAAAGTACCAGCGGGCGCACCGGGCGCCGGAAAATCCACCGCGCCCGGCTGCCCGCCGGTAGTACGTTATGGAAACCTGTTGCGCGCGCCCGGCGCACCTAGAGGCTGTTATGCACCTTGTGGTCTGGCTTCCAGGCCATCCCCCCATCCTTCCGACCTGCGGTCGGCTTTCCTTCCCCCAGAACGAGGGAAGGAAAAAAGCCAGAGCAGTCTCCCCTTCCCTCATTTTGGGGGCAAGGGGCCGGGGGATGGGGGGCTTTACCCGGCGCGCAAGTGCATAACACGCTCTAGCGAACTTTCACGCCCCCGCGAACCGGTGTCTCGCGGCGGTAATCCACCAGCCAGCCGTGACGCAGCGGGTCGCTCATGACCAGGCGATCGAGCGCCTGCGTGTCGTACCAGCGGCGCACGGCGTCGCTTACCAGCCGCGCGTAACCTTCTTCGTCCGACCAGTTCGCGCCACGCTGCTCCAGCAGCGCGCGTAACTCGTCCTTGGCGTCCTCGATGCGGGCATTCAGCGCCTCGATCCGGCGGTTGTTGCCGCGCACCGTATCGACCAGCTCAGCGATGCGCTGGTCCAGCAATTCAAGCACTTCCGGCGACATCTCGGTCGCATCGGCGGCAAATGGCGCTGCCATCGTTCTTCCCTCGATCTACTCTGCGGAGAGCCTGCAACGGCCGGTGTAGCCCCAGCCCGGCGACACCCATAGCATACGCGATCAAGGTTAGAATCAGATTATCGCGCGCGTTAGAAGCATATCAGTTTTCCGGGCGCGCTCACTCGCGGTAGACCACGCGGAATCGCTCGGCCACGACCGGCATACTCTCGTCAAGCTCGCGCCTGATACGCGCGCAGGAACGCGTAAAAAAGCGCAGATGCGCGTTATGCCAGTATTCGTACGAGCGATCGCCTTCCCCCTCGTCGTAGGCGAAGCGCGCATCGACCGTGTTGAACGGCTGGACCGTCACCTCGGTGGTTTCGATGATGCACAGCGGCACGCCCTCTCCGGTGAGAATCACGCTCAGATCACCGGGCGCGGGAACCGGCTCGCCGTCTGCTTCGTATTCCCACAACGAGCCGCAGGTCGCGGTCTTGGTGCCTGCGTACACTAGCGCGCCAAGTTCATCCGCCAGCGCGGGGTTATCACCAAACGCCCACGCCGTATACCCGGCCGGGCGCGGCGCATCAGGTGACAGCGTCGCCAGGTAGCGCCGCCAGAACGCGTCAATCGCAGGCGAGGTAACTTCAGCACACATTGGATGCGCTCCCTCAGGATAAGGGGTCAGGCCGGCGATTGCCAGCTTCCAGCGCCTCGATCAGCTCGACTTCCAGCCCGCGCAAGTCTTCGGACAGCAGCGAGATCGCGCTGCGCGGGCGCGGCAGATCGACAGTGAGAATCTTGGTGATACGGCCGGGACGTGCGCTGAAGACCAGCACGCGGTCGGCCAGATAAACGGCTTCTTCCACATCGTGCGTGATGAATAGAATCGTCTTGTCGAAGCGCCGCCACATCTCCAGCAGCCAGCGCTGAAGCTCGCGGCGGGTGAGCGCGTCGAGCGCACCAAATGGCTCGTCGAGCAGCAGCACATCACGGCCGGTCAGGAAGGTGCGCAGCAGCGCCGCCCGCTGGCGCATCCCGCCTGAAAGCGTGTCGGGGTAGGCGTTCTCGAACCCGGCCAGCCCAAAAAGCGGCATCAGCTCGCGGGCGCGGCGGCGCGCCGCGCGCTTCGGCACGCCGTCCAGCTCCGGGCCGAGAATGACGTTATTCAGCACAGTGCGCCAGGGTAGCAGCAGGTCACGCTGTGGCATCAGGCCGACCAGCCCCGTTCGCCCGGCGACCGGCTGCCCGCCGATCAGCACCTCGCCTGTATCCGGCGGAGTCAGGCCGGTGATCAGGTTGAACAGCGTGCTCTTGCCGCTGCCGCTCGGCCCGATAATCGTCACGAACTCGCCAGGGCGCACGGCGAAACTGACATCGGCCAGCGCCTGGACCGCGCGCCCGTCGTCGCGGAAGGTCTTGCTGGCCGACCGCACTTCGATGCAGGGCTGCTCGCTCATGCTGCTAATCGGTTGCTTCCTCAATCGTCCCCGGCAGGAACTCGTTGGTAAAGGCGTTTTCGGCGTCGATCCCCTCAGCCAGAATCTCATGCTCGGCCAGGAAGTCGCTGAAGCCCTGCCAGATATCGAGCGACTGCTCACCCCACCGGGGCGCGTCGGCCTGGTAGTGCGGCGCAAGCCACTCCGCGCTGGCGCGCACCAGGTCGGGGTCCAGCTCCGGCACCGCCGCGATTAACAGGTTCGCCGCCTCAGCCGGGCGCTCGATGGCGTAGGCGTACCCGCGCGCGGTGGCCTCGACGAACGCGCGCACCAGCTCCGGCTGCTCCTCGACCAGCGCACGGCTGGCGATCAGAATCGGCGTGTAGTAATCCGGCACGCAGTCGAACCAGTCCATCAGCATCACCGCGTCGAGGTCCACCCCGCGCTGCTCGGCGTCGATCCCCGTCCAGCCGTAGTACATCCACGCCAGATCGAAGCGGTCGCGCTGCATCAGCGGGATCGGGTCGGCGTAGCCCACGTCCACATACTCAATCGAGCCTGGCTCGGCGCCGTCGCACTCCAGCAGACGGTCGAGCACGGCCAGCTCAAGCTGCGGCTG
>JADLHR010000333.1 GCA_020848665.1 Anaerolineae bacterium | reverse complement strand
TGATCCCGCGCGCGATAGGTAACCCCATGCCAATCCCCTGCTGTTCGTTGCGGTCGCGGTCGGATTGGATCAGTACGTCCCAGATGGTCGCCAGGTCCTGCCGGTTAATGCCCAGCCCGTGATCGGTTACAATAATCGCCCCAGGTCCGTCGGGTGCGCCGAAATGGACCTCGACCTCGCCGCCTTCGTGCGAGTATTGAACGGCGTTGCGGATAACCTCGGCGATCGCGGCCACCAGCAGGTCTTTCACGCCGGAAACCAGCGCGGACTGATCGGGTGAGATACAGCTTGTCCGCACCGTGACACGCCGGTTCTGAGCGTATTTATCCAACAGGTCCAGCGCGTCGTGAACGATGAACTCCAGCTCCTGCGCCTCGCTCATTTCACTGACCTGCTGTGCCACATAGCCGCTAATGAGCTGTGAATAAAGCACCATCTGCTCGGCCAGCCGGTTGAGTCGCAGCGTGCCACTCTGAATCAGGTCCAGGCTGACGTGGACATCATCGCCGGGGCCAAACGCCTGCTGCATTTCAAGCTCTTCGGCCAGCAGCGCGAAGCCGCCGGTTACGTAGGTCAGCGGCGTGCGAAGCTCGTGCGACAGAAGCTGGATCAGCCTGCGGCGGGCGTCGTCCAGCCCCGCCGCCGCCTGCGCGCGGATAGCCGCCGTGCGCCTGAGCTTGTTCTGCACTGCGATGATGAAATCTTCAGGCTCGAACGGCTTGACCAGGTAATCGTCGGCGCCCATCATCCGCCCGGTCGAGATGTCGCGCCGCGACCCGCGCGCCGTGAGGAAGATAAAGGGCACGGCGGTCAGATGGGGCAGCCGGCGGACAGACTCGAAGAATGCGTAGCCGTCCATGCGCGGCATCATGATGTCGCTTACGATCAGGTCGGGGATCAGACCGCCTTCGAGCAGATCAAGCGCCTCGCGCCCGTCGCGCGCCACCTGAACCTGATACCCCTCCAGTTCCAGCACCAATGCGGCATTCTTGCGCAGGTCCCGGTTGTCTTCAACGAATAGAATGGTAGCGGGCATGGTGTTCCCCTGGGGAACGGGCTACTCCGATGGACGGACGCGCTTCTGGCGTGACAGTGCGCTGTCCGCCTACTCATTGTAGCACGACCGCAGCGCAGCGCGCGCGTGGACAACGTTAAGAATTGTACGAAAAATAACCAGGTGCAATCAGCGCGCGCCCGTCTCGGTGAGCCGGTCAGACAGCTTGAATTCCTCGTAGATACGGTCCAGCCCGGCCTTGATCCGGCGCTGCACGCGCTCCAGCTCATGCTCCTGGTAGGGGAACATTGGCAGCAGCTCCGGCACCAGGCTGGAGGTGTCGGCGCGCGGGCGGCCTGCGCGGTAGAGGCTGTACACACGGCGCCGCGCCAGCCGCAGGTAATTCGATACCGGCTCGGTCGCAGCCTTGCCGGTCAGCGGGCCGCGCCCCGGCACAATGATCTCAGCGGCAAAGCGCGAGCGCCGCAGGTTGGTCATGTTCTCCAGCCAGTCTTTCGTTGACGAACTGCTGATATAGAGGTGCTGGTTGACGACGATGCTGTCTCCGGCGAACAGCACGCCATGTTCGGGCAGGTGGACCCACAGGCTGCCGGCCGTCGGGCCAGGCATCGCCAGCAGTGGGATTTCCCGGCCGCCATAGCGAAGCTGCATCCGCCGCGTGAAGCTGACGGTCGGCAGTCGCAGGCGCACGCTCGAAAACTGGTGACGCTCGACCACATCCTGCGCCAGCGCCTCGATCGCGCTGTCCACGAAGGCGGACGGCAGGCTGCGGATGTGGTTGATCGTCTCGGCATGCGCTGCAATGACGTGCGCGTCAAACCAGCAGTTGCCGAGGAAACGATCGCGGTGACAATCGGTGGTCACAATCGCGCAGAACGGGGCGTCGCTGACGCTTTGCAGCATTTCGCGCCAGCGGTGCGCGTCCTCAGGATAAGGCGGCGTGTCAATCAACACCCAGCCGTCATCGGTCAGAATTGCGCCGACGTTGATGCGTTGAAAGCCGGTTTCAGCGAAGATGCCGGGGGCTATTTCCTGCACAGTTGTCCCTTTTCAGTCACGCCTCAGGTAACTCCCGAAGTCCAAAGTACGCCGCAAAATCCCCACCAGAGATCACGGGGCCAGATCGGCGCGCAGGGACGCTGCCGCCAACTCCAACGCCGCCGCCAGTGTGTCGGACGTGGCCGCCGCCCCGCCTCCCTGGGCGAACATCGGGCGTCCGCCGCCGCGCTCGACGCCAAGCGCCGCCAGCGCGATCCGCAGCGCCGCAACCATATCCTGCGGCAGGTCGTCGGAGCGCGCGGCGATGATCTGCGCTTTCTCGCCCGGCACGCCGCACAGCACGATAGTCTGCGGATGGGCGATCAGCTTCTGAACCAGCTCGCGGGCGGCCTGCGGGTCGCCGTCGGCGGGAATGTGCGTCACCAGCGCGAACGCGCCGTTGTGCGGCGCAGCGGCCCGCAGACGCGCCGCCTCGTGCTCCATCAGGGCAGAGCGAGCGGCGCGCAGGTCGCGGCGCAGCGCCTGATTCTCCTCGCGCAGCCGGTCGAGCGCCGCCGGTACTTCCCAATAACTGGTCGTCAGCGACGCGGCCAGCCCGCTCAGCAGCGCGTGCTTGGCGCGGTAATCGGCCAGCGCGCGCCCGCCGCAGCGGAACTCCAGGCGCAGCGTATCGCCCCGTCGCTCGGCGCGCACGATCTTGATCAGGCCGACGGCGCCCGTCTGCGTGACGTGAGTCCCGCCGCAGGCGTTCAGGTCAAAATCCGCGATCTCGACCACGCGCAGCCGCCCCTCGACTTCGGGCGTCTTGCGCAGCGTCAGCGCGGCAAGCTCGGCGTCGTCCGGAAACCAGGCGCGCACCGGGCGGTTCTCGAAGACGATCTGGTTCGAGAGCGCCTCGGCCCGCTCGATCACCGCCACGTCGAGCGCCGGATTGTCGAGATCGATGGTCAGGCTGTCCGCGCTCATGTGGAAACCGACCGTCTCGGCCTCGGCCAGCGCCTCGAAGGCGCGCGAGAGAATATGCTGGCCGGTGTGGTTCTGCATGTGGTCGAAGCGCCGCGCCCAGTCGATCTCACCCCGGACCCGTTCGCCGTCCAGCGGTCGCTCCAGGACGTGCAGCACCGCCCCGTCCGCCTCGCGCACCACGACATCGATCACCGGGATCCCGTTCAGCGCGCCGGTATCGTGCGGCTGGCCGCCGC
>JADLHR010000332.1 GCA_020848665.1 Anaerolineae bacterium | reverse complement strand
CCGGCGTAGATCGTGCGGATCGGCACCCAATCGAGCCGGTAGCCGCGCAGCACACAGGTGACGATCATCTCGACTTCGAACTCGAAGCCCTGCTCGCGGCTTTCCAGCGTCGCCTCGATCAGGCGGCGGCTGAGCAGGCGATAGCCCGACTGGTTGTCTGGCGCGTGCTGGCCCAGCGCCCACGAAAACAGCCATGTTCCCAGCCGGTTCGAGAGGTTGCGCGGAAAAGGCATCTGGCGGAAGCTGCGCCGCCCGATCACCAGATCGGAGCCGCGCTCGCGGTAGCTTTCCAGAAACACCGGAATCTCGGCGGGATCGTGCTGGCCGTCCGCGTCGAGCATCACTACGGCGTCGTAGTCGTGCTCCAGCGCCCAGCGAAAACCGGCCCGCAGCGCCGCGCCCTTCCCCTGGTTCGGCGCCTGGCGCAGCACGACCGCGCCAGCATCTTCTGCCAGCCGCGCCGTGTCGTCCTTCGAACCGTCGTCCACGACCAGCACCGGCAGATAGGCGCGCGCTGCTGCGATCACCGGCGCGATTCGCTCGGCTTCGTTGTAGGCCGGGATCAGCGCCAGCGCACGGCGATCGGTTCGTGCACCGGCGATTGCGGCGGGGCGGGCGGCTGAAGCAGGAGGTTCGGTTGTCACATCGATACCTTCTCGGCGGGGACGGCAGCGGACGGTTGCGCGCCGCCCCACCCGTGTTCAGGCTTTCGGCTTCTTCGGACGGATCGGCCCCAGCCCCTCGATCCGGTCTACCGGGAGAACAAAGGCAATCCCTGATCCGGGACTGTTGAGATTGCCCAGGATCGTGCTGGCCGCCTCGATCAAGGTGTCCACCAGCTCGTCGGGTACGACCGAGAGCAGAGTCTGGTTGGACTCTTCCGTCTGGCGCAAAACGCTCGCCAGCGACACGATAAAGGGCAGCTCCAGTGATTTGCTTTTCTGGCGCAGGCTGTGCAGGCCGTGGGTGTCGATCAGGGTAACGCCCGGCGCGCCCGCTTCTTCCCAGGCGACGGCCACCTGAAGCCCCTTTTCGATCTTCGAGGTGATCAGCAACACCAGCTTAGCCATTTTATTGGCGGCTCCTTCCAATCGCAGTTTGAATCGAGCATGAGTCAGGCATCCCTGGCTGCTGGCGCAGACATAGACTCACCGGTCTGATTCTTGAAGACGAGCCGCACCAGCGGCGGAGTAATGACTGTTGTCAGCAAAATGACCAGGAACACTGGCTGGAATAGCTCGTCGCTGAGCAAGCCGCTGGTCAGCCCCAGCGAGGCGATGATCAGGCCGACCTCGCCACGCGAGATCATGCAGACGCCCAGGCGAAACGCCTCACCCTTGCTAAAGCCGCCGATGTACGCGCCCAGCCCGCTGCCGATCACCTTCGACAGCACGGCGGCGGCCAGCAGCAGCCCGGCCAGCGGCAGCAGAGAGCTTTCAATCGCGGTCAGATCGGTTTGTAATCCGACGCTGACGAAGAAGATCGGGACCAGCAGCGAATAGGACACGCGCCGCACAGCGTCAACAATTTCGCCTTTGGTTCGCTCAGAGGTCTGGCTAAGGCCCAGCCCGGCGATGAACGACCCGGTGATGGTTGCCACACCGCCCAGCGCCTCGGCGGACCAGCCGAAGATCAGCGCCGCGACGAGCGCGAAAGCCGCTACGCTGCCGGACAGTTCCGGACGCAGGTCGAGCCAGCCAAACAGGCGCGGCAGCGCGAACCAGGCGACGGCCAGCGCCCCACCGAGATAGAGCAGCATTCGCACCAGAATCCAGACGATGCTTCCGACCGAGCCGCCGCCGTCTGCCCCGAGCAGCGCAATCACGATTGAGAGAATCAGAATCGCCAGCACATCGTCCACAACCGCCGCCGCCAACAACCCGATTCCTTCTTTGGTGCTTAGAATACCGAGTTCGAGCAGCGTTTGCGCCGAGATACTGACGGAAGTTGCCGCCATCACCACGCCGACGAAGATCGCCGCATCGAGGTCGTAGCCGAACGGCATCACCGCCGGCAGCGCCAGCGCCAGCGGCAGCACAGCGCCCAACAGACCGCCCCATAGCGCGACCTTGCCCACCGAGAGCAGCTCGTGCAGATGAACTTCCAGCCCCACGCTGAACATCAGAAACAGCACGCCCAGCTCGGCCAACTCGTGAATTGTATGATAGAGCGTATCCGGATCGCTGAAGGTTCCCCAATGCAATATGTCGAGCAGCGTCGGTCCGAGGATCACACCGGCCAGCAATTGGCCGAACACACGTGGCTGCCCCAGCTTGCGGGCGACTGCCCCGGCGATTTCCGCCGCCGCGATCATGACTCCCAGCGCCAGGAAGAGTTGAATCACCCCTCCACTCTCCATCAGCACTCCTTTCACTCTGCTTCGCCTGGTCTGTCTTCGAAGTGCGGGCTGCAAAGCAACCCGCATAAAGGTACCCCACTCGGCGCTGCCTGCCCACCCAGGCGGGCAGGCGTCACGCAAAACGGGCCGGAACCCGTAAGAGTTCTGGCCCGTTTTACGTGCTCAGCAGCGGCAGGCGGCGCCCGCCGCGCGTGACAGCGCAATACGCTTATGGGCGCGGCAGGGCGCTGATCGTCTGCAAGCGGTCCAGCCCGGCGCGCGTCAGAAGCTGCGG
>JADLHR010000331.1 GCA_020848665.1 Anaerolineae bacterium | reverse complement strand
TCTTTGACGCGCTCTCGCGCGGCCTGAGCGCGATTCTGCCGGAGCCGGGTGAGGAAGGCCGTCAGGGGATTCCGACAAACGTCGCGGTTGGGATGGCGGTCATTATCCCGGTCGTGATCGTTGTCGCCGTGCTGGGGCTGGCGCTGTCGCAGCGCGGGCGCAGCGAGTTCGCGTCCTTCTACGAGCGCGCCAGGACTGCCCACGCCGAGGCGCTCGCGCTGTCTGGCACGACCGGCTGCCCGCCCAACACCCGCCCGAAGTGGGAGGAAGTGCTGTGGCTGGCCGACCAGGCGCGTGACTTCCGCCCGGATGATCTGAACGTGCTCCAGATCCGCGCTGACGCGATGAACTACCTTGACTGCTTCGACCGGGTCCAGCGCCGCGACCTGACGATGCTGCACGAGTTCGGCCCTAACGCCGATCTCGCCGGGCCGGTTGTGCACAACGGCGTCGAGCTGTATGTGCTTGACCGCGCCGCCGATGCGATCTATCACGATACGCTCAACGAGACCGGCACCGGCCTGACCAGTCGCGGCGACGCGCCGATTATCCGGCGCGGGCAGGCGATCAGCGGTTTTACTATCGGCGAATTGATCGACATTGACTGGCTGCGCAGCGGTGGCACCACGCACGACAACGTTCTGATCGCGCTGGACGCCAACGGGGTGCTGATCGCGCACTCGTGGACCTTCGCTGAAAGCGCCCAGCAGCTTGTAATCGAGCAGCGGTGGATTACGCCGGTGGCGATGGCGGTCTTCCGCGAAAACCTGTACGTGCTCGACACCGGCGCCAACCAGGTCTGGCGCTATATGCCGCCGGCTGGCGAGCGGCGCTACAGCAACGCGCCCGACGAGTATTTCACCGGCGCGGACCGGCCCGATCTGTCTGGCGCGGTAGACCTCGGCATCAGCGAGACAGGCGAGGTCTTTATTCTGTTCGGCGACGGGACGGTGCAGCGTTACCTCAGCGGCAAGCCGCAGGAGTTCGCGTACAGCCTTAAACCCGAAGGCGCGCTGGAGAGTGGCGTAAGCCTGTTCGTGGATAACGACCGCGAGGCGCGCACGATCTTCATCGTGGATCCTGCGACCGAGGCGGTCTACGAGACCTCGTGGGCGGGCACGTTCCAGCGCGGTTTCCGCCCGCGCAATCTGCCGGACGCCTTCGAGGACGTGACCGGCTTCTACGCCGACACGGTCGAGCGCAACAACCTGTATGTTCTGTCCGGCAACAAGCTGTATCAGTTCCGGCGCAACTAGCGCGCTGCGTAGGGCGAGCAGCGCGCAAGCGCGGGGTGGCAGCCCGGCGCACGCGGTATAATGGCGGCGGCCCATCGGGACGGGACGGGATGGAGAGGAAGCCGTATGCGTCGTATTCCACAGTGGTTCGTGTTCGCCTGGGTGGTTGTGCTTGCCATCAGCTCGGTTGGCGGCGCGGCGCTGGCCTATAACTTTGTGCGCGAGCGCGCGTCCGAGCTGGACGAGGTGCTCGACCTGCCGGAGCTGCCCCAGGTTGGCGGCCTGAATCCCTTCGCCGCCGAGTCGGCCACCGAAACCGCTGCGCCGCAGCCCGGCCTGGATGCCGAAAGAACGCCGGTGGCCGAGGTTGCTGGCGCCGCATCTGACGCAAATCTTGACGCGACATTGGAGGTTGTTGACAGCGCCGGGGCTGCGAACGATCCCGCTGCGACGCCGGAGCCGGCGGAGGTCGCCGCTGCGCTCGCGCCTGAGGCGCCGGGCGCAGATGCAGCGTCAGAGGCAGGCGGCGAAACAGCAGCGGTCGAGTCCGCCAGCCTGGACGCGGCGGCGCTGGCGCAGCTTCAACCATGGGACGACCCGCGCCGCGTGACCGTTCTGCTGATGGGCATCGACCAGCGCGAGGGCGAGGCCGGTCCGTTCCCAACCGACACGATGATTCTGCTCTCGTTTGACCCGGCGGGCAAAACCGCCGCCGTGCTGACCATCCCGCGCGACCTGTGGGTCGAGTTCCCTGGCCTGCCAGAGCCGGGTAAGATCAACACCGCCATGATCCGGGGCGACCAGGTCAATTACCCCGGTGGAGGCGGTCCGGCGCTGGCGATGAAGACAGCCGAGCGTGTGCTGGGCGTCCGGGTGCACTATTACGTCGTGATCAATTTCGAGGTCTTCACCGAGTTCGTGGACGCGGTTGGTGCGGTCGAAGTCTGCCCGCCGGAAGCGATCGATGACAGCCAGTACCCCGATGGCTCGTATGGCACGATCTCGATCCATTTCGACGCCGGATGTCAGGACCTGGACGCCGAGCGGCTGTTGCAATACGCGCGCACCCGGCACGGCAACAGCGACATCGATCGCTCGCGCCGCCAGCAGGAAGTCATCATGGCCGTGCGTGACCGCGTGCTCTCGGCAGGCGGGGTGATCGCGCTGATCCCGCGTGCGCCCGCGCTGTGGGAGTCGGTGCAGGACAACGTGCGGACCAACCTGAGCCTGCAAGAGATTATCCGGCTGGCGTTGGCGGCGGAAGGCATCGCGCCGGACAACATCCGCCAGGGGCAGATTACGTTCGAGGATGTGCTGTTGCAGCAGTCACCGCAGGGGGAGGATATCCTGGTGCCGATTGCGACCGACATTCGTCTGCTGGTGCAGGACCTGTTCCGGCCGGCCGGGGCGCCCTCACAACGCCCGGCGCCTTCCTCGGAAACCGCTGGCTCGTAAGCGGCTGACACGCTCCATAAAACACTAACCGGGGTGGACGCTCACGCTGAGCATCCACCCCGGTCTGTTATGCGCACAACCGCCGCGTGGGCAGCTTAGAATTCGACGAACTTCTCCAGAGATACCGCGTAGGCCCCGGCTCCATCCGTTTCGCCGGGCAGATAGCGGATGCAGTATTCCGTGGGATAGTACCCTGGCTCCGGCATCGCCTCTGGCATCGGGATTGACGTGCAGACGTCCTCGTTCTTCTCTTGCAGGAACGCCAGCGTGATCATCGGCTCGTAAAAGGTCAACCGCCCACCATAGGCGCCATAAATCCAGGTGTAGGTGAACGGCGCCTCGCCCAGAAGTTCCGGTGCCTCCAAGTTGATCAGGTGATCGCCCATCGCCGGCACGACCTCGCCTACTGACACATAGCCGGGCGGCGTTTGATCAGCCGGCAGCGGCATCGTAGCTTTCTCGAGAGTCTCACATGTCACGGGTACGGGGTGCTCCCCGCCTACATCAGGTGGGTTCGGTACGCTGCACATAGTGTCGAAGGTCGCCGGAGCGATCGCCTCGCGATCTTCCACCGAAGTGATGTAGAAGTGCATGTCGAAGTGTGGCGCATCGTAGACGCCCGCCGGCGGGTGCCCGACAGGATTCCAGTTGACGAGCACGTGTTGGAACGGCGCGACGCCTGCTTCCTCGCCAAATTCCAGGACGGTTTCGTGACCGCAGCACGGGAAGATCACGTTGCCGCCCGCGTCCTTGATGTCCCAGGAACCATCGCTCGGCTCCTGAGGAAGGCCGGAAAGGGCCGCTTCGTCAAAATAGATCCCGACCAGGCGGGGATTGCCGGACTCATCCAACGTTGCGAAGGTTCGAATCTCGCCATCTCCCAGCGGCTGAGGCTCGCCCCAGGTCGTGCCATCGGGAGGCGGGAAGGAGGTTTCGGGCGCGCCCTGCGCCGCAGCGGGGAGCGCGCTCAACAGCACAGCAACGAGCGCAAGCAGCAGGATCATCAGACTGAGCCGACGACGATTCCACAGAACGAAGACCATGTGACACCTCGTATGTGATTACACTGAGCTTATTCTGGACGATAGGCGCACCTCTGGCAGATCGCATTGGCGCCTGGGGCTGGCGTCAGATCAGAAAGTCCTGTAAGAGGCAGAATACAATATAAATCAATTTATTTTTATAGTCAATATCTAGTAAATTTTTCGCGAATATAAAAGTTGAGGCGCGCTGTATTATCCCGAAGCATCCGCTCAGGCGAGCGGCTTGCGCGCAGCGAACAGGCTGATGTGCTCCAGGTCGGCGGCTTCAAGCACCGTCCAGCCGGGGAAATGCTGGGGTAGCTCGCCGCGTTGCAGCATGTGACCGGGGCGAGTATCGGGGTATTTTTCGAGGTGCCCGGTATTAAGCGTCTGGTAGACGATTATTCCGCCGGGCCGCACCCGCGCGCGCAGCGCGGGGAACAGCGCGCGATCGAGGAAGCGGAAGACGCACGCCACGTCGTACTCCCGCTCCGGCAGCGGAAAGTGATCGAGGTCTGCCACCACGAAATGGACGCCGTGCACGCCGCGCGCCAGCATCGTCTGGCGGGCGAAACGCAGCGCGGTCAGGCTGATGTCGAACGCATCGACTGTGTAGCCCTGCTCCGCCAGCCAGATCGCGTTGTGGCCCAGTCCGCAGGCCAATTCCAGCGCGCGAGCGCCGGGCGCGGCAGGCGGCGCGTGACGCGCCAGCAGCGCGTCCGGCCCGTCCTTACGCTTCAGATCGTCGGGATTAGCGTAGCGCCGGTCCCAGCGCACACGGTCAGTGCCGGTCATAGGCGCTCCTCAGAGGTGGACGCAGCAGCATACGGATCAGGCCGGGCCGCGCCCCATGTACACTGGCCGGTAATCGAGCGCGTCCGGCACGGCGTCGAGCGTCTGCTGGTCACCGGGCATCAGCGGCAGGCGTGGGCTGCGCTGGCGCAGGCGCCGAAGCTGATACGCGTCGCGCACTGCTTCCCAGGACGGATCGCGCCAGTGGGATGGCAGCGCCAGCACGCTCGCCAGCGCCTGCACGCGCTGGCCCTCCGGCGCAGCCCATGAATCGGCCTGCCCGGCCAGCAGCATGCGCGCCTGGGCCTGCGTCTCGTCATCGGACCCGCCCGCCTGCCGGTTGAGCTTGCCGAACAGGCTGCCGCTCAGCCGCTGGACAAGCTTGTCAGCCTGCCGGGGGTTGACTCCGTGCGCCTGAGCCAGCGCCGCTACGTCGGGCGGCAGCGCGTCCGCAGCGATCACATGGATCGCGGGCGCATCCGGGAGTACGGCGGGCAGCGCGCCCTCGCCGCGCAGCGCCCGGTCGAGCGCCGTGCGGGGACGATCTGGGCGCAGGAACGCGGCCAGCGCGTCCGCTGAGGTGTCACGTACCCCCGTCTGCCACACGGCGAATCCACCTTCACCATCTACCAGCCAGCC
>JADLHR010000330.1 GCA_020848665.1 Anaerolineae bacterium | reverse complement strand
GGCGCGCCGGTTACTCGTACAGAACCGCCGCGATCTCTTCGTCGTCGATGTTTTCAGCGTCGTAGTAGTAGAAGCCGGTGTCGATGTGCTCCGGCAGCTCTTCGCCGCGCAGCGCCATCACCGCCGCCTCGACGGTGCGATAGCCGATACCAATCGGGTTCTGGGTAATCGCACCCTGCATTGCGCCGGAGCGAATCGCGTCCATCTGCGCCTGCCCGGAGTCATAGCCGATCACCACGAGGTCGCCTTCCATGCCCAATTCTACCACTGCGTTCAGCACGCCGATGGCCGAGCCTTCGTTGGCGCCAAAGAAGCCCTTCAGGTCCGGATGCGCCAGGATGATCGCCTTCGCCAGGTCGGTCGAGCGCAGATGGTCACCACCGCCATACTGGACATCCACGATCTCGATGTCGGGATATTCTTCCTCGATCCGGTTCACAAAGCCGTCCACGCGGTCGATACCCGTGCGGCTGGTCTGATCGTGCGCGATCACGGCCACCTGGCCCTCGCCGCCGATCAGCTCCGCCATCTTGTCCGCCGCCAGCGCCGCCGCCGCGACGTTATCGGTCGCCGCAGTGCTGAGCGGGATATCGCTGTCCACGCCGGAGTCAAAGGCGATCACCGGGATGCCTTCTTCCTGGGCGCGCTCCAGCAGCGGGATCGCGGCCTGGCTGTCCAGCGCGGCGAAGCCGAGCGCGTCGGGGTTCTTGTCGAGCGCGGTCTGAAGCATTTCCATCTGCTTATCGACCTGCGATTCAGACTCCGGGCCTTCAAACGTGATGGTCACGCCGCACGCCTCGGCAGCCTGCTCGGCGCCGAGCTTAACCGCCTGCCAGAACTGGTGCTGGAAGCCCTTCGAAATCAGCGGGATATAGTAGTCCTCGGCCTCGATCTCGGCGCGGTTTTCCTCGGTGCAGTACGGCACCCACTCGGCCTCTTCCTCAGGCTCCTCGGTCGGTTCGGGGGTACTGTTGCTCTGCGGATAGACGACGCCTACCGAAAGGGTCAGCGCAAAGACCAGAACAAAAAGCATGGCAAACAGTCTGCTGAGTTTCATGATTTTTTCTCTCTCCCTCAGATCACCTGAAGTTATACGATCCTTAGATTCCTTAGCTTCTTGTCACGCAAAGCGCCAGGGTGGGGCTGGAGTCCTGCGCCCAGAATCGCCCGCCCAATCGCGAGCGTGCTAGCCTGGCCCGTTTCCCTCCTTTCTGTGCATCACATCGCAAGCAGCCTCTGAATGCGCCTGGTGAAACGGCCCTGACCGAACAACGCAGGGCTAGGCCCGGCGCCGGATGATGTCGAGATAAACCGCGCCGATCAGAATCGCGCCGGTGACGACGATCTGCCATTCCTGCGGCACCGACAGAATCCGCAGACCGTTGGTCAGCACGCTCATCACAAACGCGCCGATGATAGTGCCCATGATCGTTCCTTCGCCGCCGCTCAGCGACGTGCCGCCGATCACCACTGCCGCGATCGCGTCCAGCTCGTAGCCCTGCCCCAGCGCGGGCTGCGCGGAATTGAGGCGCGCCGCCATCAGCACACCACCCAGCCCGGCAAACAGACCGCCGACCGTGTAGACCAGCGTTTTCCAGAACTTGACGTTGACGCCCGACAGGCGCGTTGCTTCCTCGTTGCTGCCGAGCGCAAAGGTGTAGCGGCCCAGCACGGTGCGATTCAGCAGGAAGGCAGCCACGATCGCGGCGCCGAACAGGATCAGCACCGCGTTCGGAATCTCGAACTCCGGGAACACTTTTCCGATGAGCGACCCCAGCGCGATTGAGCGGAACTCCGGCGCCGCGTTGAAGTAGATCGGGCGCAGCTCCGACAGCACCAGCGCCAGCCCCTTGGCGATGTACATCATGCCGAGAGTAGCGATGAACGGTGGGACTTTCATCCGCGAGATGACGGTCCCGTTGATGAAGCCCGCCAGCCCGCCCATCAGCACGCCACCCACGATCCCGACGCTGACCGGCAGGCCCCAGTTGATAGTAAACAGAGCCGCCATCACGCCGGAAAACGTCATGACGGTCCCGATCGACAGGTCAATGCCGCCGGTGATGATCACAAAGGTGACACCCAGGGCCAGCACGCCGTTGACAGCAGTTGCCAGCAGAATCCCCACGACGTTATTGAACGTCATGAAGTTTTTTGAAGCGAGCGAGAACACAACAATCAGAACGATTAGCGCGCCGAACGCCAGAAATCTCCGCGTCGCGTCCGAGCGCAGCATCGAGCGATCTGAGGTCTTCTTTGGGGCAACCGTAACGTCCATACGCTGCCAGTCCTGTTCTGAATACTAAGGCTGTCTTATTGAACGACAGCGCTGCGCTGCGTGGCAAACTGCATAATCTTCTCTTGAGTGGCTTCGGCGCTGCTGAGTTCGCCGGTGATCCGCCCCTCGCACATCACGATGATGCGGTGACTCATCCGCAGAATCTCCGGCAGCTCGGACGAGATCATCACGATCGATTTACCCTGCCGCGCCAGGTCGTTCAACAGCCGGTAAATCTCGCTTTTGGCGCCAACATCGATGCCCCGCGTCGGCTCGTCGAAGATCAGGATGTCGGTATCGGCGGTCAGCCATTTGGCGATCACGAGTTTCTGCTGATTGCCGCCGGAGAGATTCTTGACCTTCTGCTGCAAGCTGGGGGTCTTGATCGCCAGCATCTCGACATAGCGGTGCGCCGTCGCGCGAACCTTCGCCTGTTGCACCACACCGATCCGGCTCAGAAAACGCTGGAAGGCCGCCAGCACGATATTGGTTTCCACATCCATATCGAGCGTCAACCCATAGCGTTTGCGGTCCTCGGACAGATAGCCAATACCCTGCCGGACCGCGTCGCGCGGGTGCCCGATATGCGCCTTCCGGCCGTGGATGTAGATTTCACCGGAGTCGATCGGGTCGGCGCCGAAAATTGCGCGCGCCACCTCGGTCCGCCCCGCGCCCATCAGCCCGGCGAAGCCCACGATCTCGCCCCGCTTAAGCTGGAAGCTGACATCGCGAATGGCCCGCCCCCGGCTCAGATT
>JADLHR010000329.1 GCA_020848665.1 Anaerolineae bacterium | reverse complement strand
TTTCGACGCGGCGACCCGCGCCATGACTCGCGTCAGCCGGGTTTTTGAGCCGGACCCGGAGCGTCAGGCGACGTACGACGCGCTGTACGAGCAGGTCTACAGCCGGATGTACCAGCGGTTGCAGCCGTTGTACGAGAAGCTGAACGCGCTGACCCGCGTGCCTCGCCTGTTCTAGCGGACGACAGGCAGTCCTCAGCGCGCACCGGGAGGCGTGCTATAATCGCTGCCATTGGATGGGAGCCGATTAGATGGAGTCGCTGTACCGCCGCCGACGCCGGCCGTCAGGCCGCGCCTTGCTCATGCTGGGGCTGGAAGTGCTGATCCTGGCGCTGGCGGTGTGGCGCCTGTCGGGCGGACGATTTCTGCCGGTCGATCAGCCCGCGGACGCCGGGCCGGATGTGAGCGACACGCTGACCCGGCGCGATGTGCTGCCGACCCCGACGATCAACAGCGCCATTCCGACGCGCCTGATCGTGTTCCCCGGCGCGTCGATGAGCGCGCCAATCATCCCGGCGGATCGTGTGCGGGGCACATGGGAGACGCGGCATCTCGGCGACTCGGTCGGGCACCTGGCAGGCACCAGCTGGCTTGATGGCCCTGGCGGGAATATCGTACTGGCCGGACATGTCGAAAGCGCGACCGGCGCGTCCGGCCCGTTCAAGCACCTGTTCGAGGCCCAGCCGGGCGACCCGGTTCTGCTGCGTGACGGCGAGCGCGAAGCCTACTTCCGCGTGGTGGCGGTCGAGCGGACCGCGCCGGATGATGTCGAGGTCGTGCGCCAGGATGGGCGCCCTCGGCTGACACTGATCACCTGCACGGACTGGGATTTTGAGCAGGCCGAGTACCAGGGGCGGCTGGTTGTGATCGCGGAGCCGGTTTCTACCGACCCCTGACAGCGTCATCCCATGAAAAGCGGCGCGCCCGATGCCGAGCACGCCGCTTCCCCTTTTTCGTTTGTGCCTCGCGGCCTGCCGCCTATTGGAACGTATCCGTGTTGACGACTGGTGGGACCAGCCCGTAGGCCATCTCGACTGTATGGTTCTCGCTGGCAGCGTCCACCGTCAGCGGCACGGTTAGCTCCGCCCGCTTGACGAAACACAACGTTTCGTTGACCGCCTCGCACCAGTAGATCGCCAGATCGACGCTTAGCTCAGTCTGGCCCGCGCTGAACGTCGCCGGGAATTCCAGCGGCATGACCGGCTCTTTAGTGCGCAACTCGCGCGCTTCGGGCGGGATGCTGACTAGCGGGTTGTCCGCCCAGATCGCGGTGAACGGCGCCAGGTCGTTGAACTTGTACCCTTCGGGCATGGTGATGTTGACGCGGATCGCGCCTTCGCCCACGCCAACTGTCTGCGCCGGGATCGCGACGCGGCCATCATCCGGGTCGGCGCTGCCGAGGACGCTCGGAATGCCGCCTTCGGGCGCGGACACCACCGGAGAAAGCGGCGTGGCGGGCGCTGGCGCCGTCACGGCACCGCCGCCCAACAGCCGCTCGACGTTCGGGAAGCTGACCGTACTGACCGAGCGCGAGGCGAGATCGACCACCCGAATCGCGTGATTGTTTGTGTCTGCGACGTAGAGCTTAC
Source organism: Anaerolineae bacterium (assembly GCA_020848665.1). Classification (GTDB taxonomy): domain Bacteria; phylum Chloroflexota; class Anaerolineae; order Aggregatilineales; family Aggregatilineaceae; genus DYGX01. Next base: position 4,823 of record JADLHR010000329.1, on the reverse strand, counting down.
CGTCTGCGTAGTCCAGCCCGCCCGGTTCGTAAAACTGGGCGTTTTCGCCGTCTGCCGCGCCCGGATCGCCGGTCCCGGCAAAGGTTTCGCTGGTGCGCGTAGCGGGGTCGATGCGCTTGATCTTGTTGTTATAGGTATCCGCGACATACAGCGTGCCGTCGTCCGCAACGGTCACGCCAAGCGGATGCTGCAAGCGCACGTCATCGCCCGTCCCGTCCACGTCGCCAAAGTCGAACAGCCCGGTACCGACGATCGTTTTCAGTTCGCCGTCAGGGTCGAGGCTGGCGGTGCGGATCGCGCTGGCTTCTGCATCGGCGACGTAGAGCAGCGTGCCATCGGTATCGATCCCGCTCGGTTGGTTGAGCGCTGCCTGCCGCAGCTTGCCATCCTGCAGCGCCTCGCGCCCGCTGCCCGCGTATGGCCCGATGGCGCCGGACTCCAGGTCGTAGACCCAGAGCTGGTGCGGCCCGGCCATCGCGATATAGAGCTTGCCCTCGTGCGCGGTGAGGTCCCAGGGCGAGTTGAGGTCCATCTCCGGCCCAGGCCCGCTTTCATTGTAGTTGAATCCCTGCCGGCCGGTCCCGGCGACAGTCTTGACCGTGCGCGCCGCCAGATCGACCGCGCGCAGCGCGTGGTTTTCGGTGTCGGCCACGTAAAGCACATCGCTGACCAGCGCCAGCCCCTGGGGCCGGAAGAAGCGCGCCTCGGCGAAGCTGCCATCCTGCAAGCCAGCCTCGCCGCCGATGATCTCCAGCACGTCGAAGGTACCGAGCGCGGCGACGACAATCCGGTTGTGGTTGCTGTCGCTGATAAAGAGCCGCCCGCCTGCCTGGTCAGCCAGCACCTTGCCCGGAAACAGCAGCGGTGAGTCGTTCGCGCTCGCGTGTTCGGGCTGCCACTGGGGCAGGGGCGTGGGGTTGATCGCGCCCGACGCCTCGTACTCGCGCGCCATCGTCTCGATCACGGGCGCGATCCGGTCATAGAGCGGCTCGCCCGAAAGCTGGCCGACGACCTTGCCGAAGGGATCGATCACCGTCACCGTCGGCCAGGCGCGCACGCCGTAGGCGTTCCACACCTCGAAATCGCTGTCGTTGATAACCGGGTGCTCGACTTCGTAGCGCCGCACGATCTGGCGGATGTTGTCTGTCTCTCCTTCGTTCTCGAACTTGGCGGAATGCACGCCGATTACCACCAGCTCGCTGGCGTACTCGGTTTCGAGACGCTTAAGGTCCGGGATGATGTGGATGCAGTTGATGCAGCCGTAGGTCCAGAAATCGAGCAGGACGATCTTGCCGCGCAGGTCTTCCATGCGGATCGGGCCGCTAGCGTTGATCCACTCCGCGCCTTCAGGAAAATCGGGCGCGCGCACATCGCCCGCCCAGGTGTACTCCACGCCCGCACCTCCGTCCGCTGGATCGGCTGTCTCGTCACCGTCCTGGGCCAGCGCACCGCCGGACAGGAGCAGCGCCACCGCTGCTACGGCGGCAATCACGCCTGCCGCAAGAATCAATAGTCTGTGTTTCATGGTCACGTCCGTTCTGCTCGAAATAACTGCTGGTCATGGCCTCACTACAAGCATGACACAGACTTGCAGAGATATTTATAAGAGATTTGTGAGAAAAACGCGGTGTCAGCCCCGACCCTGGCGGCGAGCCAGAGCCTGCTCGTAGGCGGCGAGCGTGCCTTCCGCCGTCTTGCGCCACGAGAATTCGCGGGCACGCGCCAGCCCCCGGTTAGCGACCTGGCGTGCGTAGTCCGGCTGGACCAGCAGCGCCAGAATCGCGCCGCCCATCGCCTTCGCGTCGGTTGTTTCAACCAGGAAGGCAGCGTCACCGGTTACTTCGGGGATCGACGAGACGTTGCAGGCGACGACTGGCGTGCCGCTCGCCATCGCTTCGAGCGGACCCAGCCCGAATCCTTCGTAGCGACTGGGGAAAGCGAACACGCTCGCCAACCGGTACAGCGTCGCCTTGTCGCCTTCCTCGACCGGCCCGATCCAGCGCACGGAGTCGCCCAGGCCCAGCTCGGCGACATAGGCGGGCAGGTCCGGGAAGCGGCGTGTGCCCCAGGTACCCGGTGTGTGCCCGGCCAGCACGAGCGGCACGTCCGGCCCGGCGCCCTGCGCGACGTAGGTGTAGGCTGCGAGCAGCAGCGAAAGGTTCTTGTGCGCGTTGTACGAGCCGAGATAGAGGACATACTCCCGCGCGTCGTCCAGGCCATAGCGGGCGCGGACCGCTTCGTCGCCGGCGCGATCGCCTTCCGGGTGAAACGCCCGGTTGGCGGCGAGGTATGTGACCGCGATTCGCTCCGGCGGCACGCCGATCTGCGCGGTGATGTCGCGCTGGCAGGCCTGCGAGATAGTTATGACCTGGGCTACGCCGCGCGTAGCGGCGGTCACCAGGCTGGTGTACAGGCGGTTGAGCAAACCAGCCCGATATTCCGGCAGCGCCAAGGGGATTACATCCAACACGGAACACACGACCGGAATCGGGCTGCGCAGCGGCGGCGCCCAATAGGGCACGTGGGCGAGGTCAGCGCGCAGCCGCGCCAGCGCGCGCGGAAAACCGCGCTGCTCGAACAGCACTTTGCCGAGGTTTCCGCTGAACCGCCCGCCGACCGGCAGCACGTCAATCAGGGGCGGCAGATCGTCGAGCGTGCGCATGTGCGCCGGGATGACGAGCGTCAGCCGGAGATCGGGCGCCAGCCGGTGCAGCGCATCCAGCAGGTGGCGAAGATATTGCCCGCTGCCGGTGTGCGGCTGATTCCAGAACCAGCCATTGAGCGCGATGTGCATACGCAGGCTCGCTCTAACCGCCCGCGACAGGGCTGGCGGGCTTAGCGGCAGCGTCCCGATAGCCATGCGGATGAGTAGTGTGCCACGCCCAGGCGGATGCGATAATCTGCCGCAGATCGGGGTAGCGCGGCTCCCACCCCAGTTCGCGGCTGATCCGTTCCGAGGACGCGACGAGGCGATCGGCGTCGCCTGGGCGGCGCGGCGCTTCGACCGCCGGAAAGTCCACCCCGGTCACCTGCCGGGCCGTCTCGATCACCTCGCGCACGCTGTAGCCCCGCCCGTTGCCCAGGTTGAAGATCATGCGTTCACGGTTGCTGTCCAGCGCCTCAAGCGCCAGCACGTGCGCCGAGGCCAGGTCTTCGATATGGACATAATCGCGGATGCACGTGCCATCCGGTGTGTTGTAGTCGGTCCCGAAGATCATAATCGCCTCGCGCTGGCCGAGTGGAACCTGGAGCGTCAGCGGGATCAGATGTGTTTCTGGCTCGTGCGCCTCACCGCGAACCGGTATTCCATCCGGCGCGAGCATCGCGCCGCAGGCGTTAAAATAGCGTAGCGCGGCGTAGTTCAGCCCGGCCACACGGTGGTACCATTCCAACATGCGCTCGATCATCAGCTTGGTTTCGCCGTAGACGTTCGCCGGGCCGAGCGGATCGTCTTCGCTCAGCGGCTCGTCCTTGCTGGCGTACACCCCGGCGGTGGACGAGAAGATCAGCCTGCCAACGCCGCGCCGCATCATCGTTTCGAGCAGATGGTTGGTGCAGGCGACGTTGTTCTCGAAATACTTGCCGGGCCGAAGCATCGACTCGCCCGCTTCAATCGACGCCGCGAAGTGCGCTACGGCGTCGAAGGCGTGCGTCTGGAACAGCACGTCGAGCGCGCCGCAATCGGCCAGGCTGCCCTGCACAAACGCGGCTCCTGCCGGGATCGCGGCGCGGTGGCCGGTGGCTAGGCTGTCGAACACGGTCACGCGGTGCCCGGCGGCGAGAAAGTAGGCCGCGGTCGCCGAGCCGACATAACCGGCGCCGCCGGTGACGAGAATGTGCATAGATGTTTCTCCCGCGTGGATGCACGCGCTGCCAGGCCGCTGAATCAGGCTCGCGCAGGCGGCGATACGGCAGGCGCGAGCCAGTCTGATTGTACCCAAGATGCCCCGCGTCGCGACAGTTCAGGGCGTTGCCACATCGATCGTCATCAGGACGATATGGTCAGCCGATGCGCTTTCATGCGTCCTGACACGCAGCCGTTCGCCACTGACGTAGTCGTACAGCCCCAGGCGCACGACGTAGCGGCCTGGCGGCAGGTCGGGCGGCAGGGTCAGCGTTTGCGCCGGGCTGATCAGGGTCTCGCCGGGGTATTGCCAGGTCAGCGGCAGGCGCGCCTCACCTGCCGGGCTGAAATCGCGCTGCGCCAGTACCTGGGACGGATCGTCGTGCGGTGTAAGGTGCAGGAAGACAGAGTAGTTGTCGCGCGGCGGAATGATCGGCTGCCAGTAAAAGCGCAACACGAGGTCATCGCCGGGGCGCGGGGCGGCGGGCTGAACATCCCAGCCGAGCAGGCGGATTTGCCCACCAAACTCGACCGGCTGGTAGACATCCGGTCCCCACAGACGGAACAGCGCCATCGCCGGGCCGCGCTGCTGCTCACGCGGCGCGATCACCCGCAGCGGCAGAAGCTGGCTGAGGTACGCTCGACCTTCTTCGCTGTCCTGAAGTGCGATTACCCGCTCGTAGGGCAGCACGAGATAGGACATGCCGCGCTGGCGCCACTCGTCCGGCTGGACCTGGGTCGGGTCGCTTGCCACCCAGCTATCGAACCACTTGTGGCCGGAGTATCCACCCCAGTACCGGTTGAAGGTCTTGTGGTTGTCACTGGTGACGACGACGGTTCCCGGCTCCAAGGCGATCTCAGCCCAGGTGGCGAGATCGGCGCGCGTATCAGGATAAGTACGCAAGGTCGATTCCTGCCACGCGACGACAAGCTGCGGGATGGCGAAGCCTGCCAGGAAGCAGATCAGCACCAGGCTTTG
>JADLHR010000328.1 GCA_020848665.1 Anaerolineae bacterium | reverse complement strand
GAATTTGACATCACCGCCGCGCTTGACCTGTGCGCCGATCTGCTGGTCCGGCATGGCGGGCACGCGCCAGCGGCGGGGTTCACCGTGCGCAACGAGAACCTGCCGGTGCTGCGCGAGCGATTGATGGTGATCGCCGCTGAGCAGCTTGCCGGGCGCGATCTCCGCCCGACGCTTGAAATTGATGCTGAGGTGCGGCCCGAGTACCTGACGGAAGCCCTGGCGTATGAGCTGCGGCGGCTGGAGCCGACCGGTGCGGGCAACGACGCGCCGCTGCTGGTTGCGCGCGGGCTGCGGGTCACCGAGGCGCGGCGGGTCGGGCAGGACGGTAAGCACCTGCGCCTGCGCTTCGTGAACGGCGGCAATACCATTGACGCGATCGCATTCAAGCTGGGCGATTGGGCCGAGCGGCTTGAGGCCGAGATGGATGTTGCGTTTCACCTCGAACTCAACGAGTGGAATGGCCGCGTCAAGCCACAGCTCAACGTCCAGGATTTGCGCCCCGCCGGACAGCCGGACTGATGGACGTGATGCCGGAGTAGGCGGCGTGGAATGAAGCGAACATGGCAGGGGAGGACGCTGGCGCTGCGGCGCGGCGTCGCGCTGATCGGCCTGGCGGCGCTGCTGCTCGGCGCATGGCCGGCGGATGCGCAGCAGTGGGACTCCGCCGCGCCGTCACGCTTCGGCGTGGTCGAGGCGTACTATCGCCCGGCGGACGCCCGTGACCTGCGCGCGGGGTGGGAGCGCATCATCTTCGAATGGCCGCGCTTCCAGCCGGATGGCCCGCACCAGTACCACCTCGACGCCGTGCCCGAAAGCTGGCTGCGCGACGCGCGTGACGCCGGGCGCGAGGTCGTCGGCCTGCTCAAGAACACGCCGCTATGGGCATCCGAGATCAGGATGCTGGGCGCGCCCGCGCTTGGCCTGGAGCGCCCGATTGACGACCCCGCCAACTATTGGGCGGCGTTCGTGCGCCAGACCGTCTCGTACTACAGCGTCCACTGGGGTATCCACCGCTGGATTATCTACAACGAGCCGGACATTCGCCCCGGTGAGATGCACTATTACGAGTTCGACGGGACTGAAGCTGATTATTACCAGATGCTCAAGGTTGCATATCTGGCGGCGCGGTCGGTCGATCCGCAGGCGCAAATCCACCTCGCGGGGATGGCGTGGTGGGGCGACGCCACGAGCGGGCGTGAGCCGTACCTCAAGCGCCTGCTCGACATTATCGCGCAGGACCCGGCCGCCCGCGCTAACGGCTATTTTTTCGACGTGGCGACGGTGCATGTCTACTTTGGCACGCGCAACGTCTGGCGGTTGATTGTCGAGACGCGCGGTATCCTGGAGCATTATGGGCTGGGCGGCAAGCCGATCTGGGTGGGCGAGACGAACGCGCGCCCCTCAGTTGATCCGCGCGCTGAGCTGCCGCCGTCGGCCTACACGGTTTCGCTGACGCAGCAGGCTGACTATATTGTGCAGGCGGCGGCGCTGGCGCTGGCCGCTGGCGCAGAGCGTTTCGCGGTGTATAGGCTGTACGATGATAACTACCGGCCAGGTCTGACCGAGCCATGGGGATTGGTTCGCGCGGATGGCACACGCCGCCCGGCCTTCAGCGCCTACCAGATGGTGATCGAATCCTTCGGCAATGTCTGGGCGGCGCAGCGATATTTCAGCGCGCGCTCGACGCTGATCACGCTGCGCGAGCCGGGGCGGACCGTTTACGTCGTCTGGGCGCGCCAGGACGAGCCGGTGCGTTTCCACGTCTATTCGAACTTCACCGGCGAAACCGCGCTGGTCTACCGATCATCCGAAGCGGCCAGCGCACTTCGGTCTCAGAGTGTGCCCGGTCGCCCGGCGGCGTGGTTCGCGGTGGAGACGCCCGGTGCGCTGGCCCAGCCAGATGGCGAAATCCTGGTCGAAGGCCCGCCCGCGGTGCTGGTGATCGGCGGGCCTCCGCGCGCGGTCTGGATCGAAGTCGGTGGCATGACGTGGCAGCTCAGCGACGGGGAGTGGTGACCGCGCGGCGCGTCCCGGCCTCGACGTGGAGCGTGTTCCTGCTGTTCGCGTCGCTGTACGCGCTCTCGCTGGGACGCGGCTTCTACTCCAGCGACGGGGAGGTGATGTTCCAGACCACCGCCGCTCTGGTCACAAGCGGCACATTCGAGCTTTTACCCGACCCCGGCCTGCCGCAGATCGTCACGGGGCAGGACAGGCGTTTTTTCTCGAAATACGATCCGGGGCTGCCGCTGCTGGCCGCCCCGTTTTTCGTGGCCGGAGATCGCCTGGCGCAGGTCTACCGGGCGCACCGCACGCAGGTCGCGGCGACGGCCGTCCTGCTGCTTCCGGCACTGGCCGGAGCTGGAGCAGTCACCGCGCTGTATGCGCTGGCGCGTTCGCTGTTCAGCGCGCGCCGCGCGCTGACGATTGCTCTGGCGGCTGGATTGGCGACTCCGCTCTGGCCGGTCAGCCGCATGTTGTTCGCGGAATCCGTGCTGGCCTGCGCACTGACCACGAGTGTACTGCTGATCGTGCGGGCGCCGCCGCGCCGGGGGTGGCTGGTTATCGCGGGCGCGGTGTTCGGCGTGGTACTGCTTGCGCGCGCCTCACTGGCGATCTACGCGCTGCCGCTGGCGTGGCTGCTGGCGCAGGGGGATGGTTCCCGCGACGCGCGCTCAGTGGCGGGCCGCTGGACGGCGTTCGGAATCGGCGCGCTGCCGTTCGCCGCCGGACTGTTGGTGCACAACGCGCTGCGCTTCGGCGATCCGCTGCGTTTCGGCTACGCGGGGGAAGGCTTCGGCGCGCCGTTTGCGGGCATGGCAGGGCTGCTGCTCAGCCCCGGTAAGAGCGTGCTGCTCTACGCGCCGCCGCTGGCGCTCGCCGCGCTGCT
>JADLHR010000327.1 GCA_020848665.1 Anaerolineae bacterium | reverse complement strand
TCGCCTGCGCTCGAACAGGTCGACAGTTCCTCCGGCGCCATCGGCACCGCCGTCAATCACGCGATCGAGGCCTGCGCGACGATCATCGCCGCCGCGCCGGTCGACGACCGAACGCGAGATCAGTGGCTCGACCGGCTCTGGGAAGCGCATCAGAACGACGAGATCCCCTACATCGAACGGCTGGCTGACTACTGGGGTGAGCTCTGTGCCTCGCAGACGCGCGCTTCTGCCTGGGCGGACCGGCTGATCGGCACCGTCGAGAGCATCTGGAGTCCGACCCGGCAGCCCGGCGGTTACTTCCACGGCACGATCGCCTGCCTGAGCGCCCTCTTCCACGCCGGCCGCCACGAGGAGCTGCTCGCCCTCCTCGACAAGGCGCCCCACTCGATGTGGCACTACCGCGAGTGGGGCGTCAAGGCGCTGGTGGCCCTGGGGCGGAAGGCGGAGGCGATCCGATACGCTGAAGCAAGCCGCGGGCTGAACGACAACCCGATCGCGATCGCTCGCGCCTGCGAGGAGATCCTGCTCGCGTCGGGCTTCGCCGACGAGGCATATTCGAGATACGCGATCGCGGCCAACCAGGGGACGACGTTCCTCGCGACCTTCCGCACAATCGCGAAGAAGTACCCGACCCAGGTGCCCGCCAGGATCCTCGGTGATCTGGTCGCCAGCACTCCGGGTCAGGAAGGCAAGTGGTTCGCCGCCGCGAAGGATGCCGGGCTATACGACGAGGCGATCGCCCTCGCCCACCGAACGCCGTGCGACCCGCGCACGCTGACTCGGGCCGCTCGCGACTTCGCCGCCACGCTACCCGGGTTCGCCGTCGAGGCAGGCCTCGCCGCCCTGCGCTGGATCGCCGCCGGCTATGGCTACGAGATCACGGGCGTAGACGTACTCGCCGCGTGCTCGCGCACCCTGGCTGCCGCGAGAAACGGCGGATGGACTGACGAGATCGAGGGGCGAATCCGCGCGTTGGTCGCCGGTCCACGATCGTCCGCCAAGGACCTCATTGCCGCGTCGCTTGGGACACGAACGATCTCGTGACCTCCAAGCCCGCACCTGCGAAGCCCGCAGCACGACGCCTGACCGCCGCAGCCGTCCCCCTCACGGATAACGCGCTGCTCGCACGACAACATCGCTGCTGTTGGCGTGCCGACGCAACTTCATCGCCCGGCCTCGGAGCGGCGTTGCATCCGATATTCGACGAGATGGCGATATTTGCTGTTCAGTGGAGATCATCGGCGCCCCCGTTGCGACCGCGAGCCGACTCTCACGATTCGGTCACACGCAGCATCGAGAGCGGGTTATCAGACGGCGGCCGGCTGAAAGACGCGGATCCTCGGCGCGAGCTTCGCGCGCAGTTCCCGATCTGCGACCCGGATGTCGTGCTCGCACTGCAGGTTGAGCCAGAACCGGGGCTCCATGCCGAAGAACATCCCGAGCCGAAGCGCGGTGTCCGCCGTGATGGGGCGCCGACCGTTCACCAAACCGCTGATCCTGCTGGGCGACACGTCGATGTCCGCCGCGAGCTGGCGGGCGCTGATGCCCATGGGCTCCATGAAATCCTCCAGCAGGATCTCGCCGGGATGAATCTCCTCGAGCAACCTGGCCATGTGCTATGCAGGCGCGCCCTCGCGCGGCGATACCTTGCGAGCAATGTCGTCCCGTGTGGCCAAGGTCTTCAGGTCGTAGTCGGCTTGCAGCGCCAGCCACGACGCGGCATCGCCCCCAAAATAGCGCGCCAACCGCTCGGCCGTGTCGGCAGTGATGCCGCGGCGTTCCTTCACGATTTCGTGAATGCGCGTCGCAGGTACTCCCAGCGCCATGGCGAGGGCGTTCACGCTCAGGCTCAATGGCGCCAGATACTCTTCACGCAGCACTTCGCCCGGATGCACCGCGCGCATTCGGTTGACAGCTCGCCCCATCGCCACACTCCTTCAGTGATCGTCAACGATCTCGACCTGGTCCGGACCGGAGTCGGTCCACACGAAGCACAGCCGCCACTGATCGTTGATGCGCACGCTCCATTGCCCTGCCCGGTCACCCTCGAGCGCCTCGAGCCGATTGCCCGGCGGCGAACGCATAAAGTCCAGCGTCTTCGCCGCGTCCAGCATCGCCAGCTTGCGGGTCGCGACCATCTCGATAGCGCGGAAGCGCTTCGGATGTCCACCTTCGAACAAGGCCTGCGTGTCCTTGCAGCGAAAGCTCCGGATCATGAGCGCATGATATTACGATGAACGTAATACGACAAGAGGGATAGCCTTTCGACGCGTCACGAAGGCCCGCTGGTGGCCGCTTCACGAAGAAGCTTGCCAACGGGCGTTCGAGGACGCGCCGCAGTCACGAAGAGAGCGTCCCTGGGCACGTTGCGAACGTCGGCGACTTCGTAGTGACCGGTCGCTCGCCGGTGTCGCCTGGCCGGCAGTCCACGACCCTCTGCAGTCCTTCGTCGCGTCGGCCTCAGCGTCAGCTATGCAGCGTTTGCTGTCACTCAGGCCTGGTGACCGGCAGGCTGTTCGCGATTGGCCGGCGTGCTTGAACGCGTGTACGGACGGTCTTGTTGCCCGAACTCACGCACGGGAAGTCTGCGGATAGTGGAGGGGCTCGCGGATCGGCAGGTTGACCAGTGCCGCCGCCAACGCGAGCAGCGCGTCGGCGTACCACATCCACAGGTAATTGCCTGTGCCGTCAATGGCCAGGCCGCCCAGATACGCGCCGAAGAAGCCGCCGATCTGGTGCGACAGCAGCGTCAGCCCAAAGAGCGTGGCCAGATACCGCGTACCGAAGAGCTTGCCGACGACCCCTGCGGTCGGAGGTACGGTGGCCAGCCACGTCAGGCCCAGGCCGATCGCGAACGCGTAGAACGTCAGCGTCGATTTAGGTGCCAGCAAGTAGATCACGATCAGCACCGTCCGCGAGAGGTACATCCAGAAAAGGATGTATTTGCTGCGAAAGCGGTTGACCGCTTGTCCGGCGGCGAGGCTGCCCGCGACATTGGCGAGGCCGATCAGCGCGAGCGACCAACTGGCGACGCTGGGCGGCAGTCCGCATAACGCGACTTCACCCGGCAGGTGCGTGACGAGAAATGCGATGTGGAAACCGCAGGTAAAGAAACCCGCATGCAGCAGCAGGTAACTCGGATTCCTGAGCGCGGTGCCGATCGCGTGCCGGACGCCGCGGTCACCCGCTGCTACGTGCGTGGCGGCCGCCGACGCGTCCGAACTGCGCCGCAGGACACGTGTCGCGGGTAGCGCCGCCAGCGTCAGCGCCGCCAGACTCCACATGGCTCCTGTCCACCCGAGCACGCTGATCAGCTTCTGCACGAGCGGAGCAAACAGGAACTGCCCGAAAGAGCCGCCGGCGTTGATCACGCCAGCCGCCGTACCGCGCCGGGTCGCGGGCACGTGCTGGGCGGCAGCGCCGATCAGGACCGAGAAGCTGCCCGCGCCCGCCCCGGCGGCCGACAGAAGACCGACGGTCAGGACCAGCCCGAACCCGCTCGACACGAAGGACGTCAGCGCACTGCCCAGCGCCATGATCACCAGGCCGGCCGCAAGCACGCGACCCGGGCCGTAGCGGTCCGCCACGGCACCGGCGATGGGCTGCACGGCGCCCCAGACAAACTGACCGACGGCCAGGGCGAAACTGATCGTCACAACGCCGAGCCCGGTCGACGTGTTGAGCGGGGAGACGAACAGCCCAAGCGACTGGCGCGCACCCGTCGTCACCATGAG
>JADLHR010000326.1 GCA_020848665.1 Anaerolineae bacterium | reverse complement strand
CTAACCAACGACTTCCGGCGCGCGCCTGATGCGCGGGTCGGTGAACAGGTCGTTCTCGTCCGTGCTGCGTGTGCTGAACTCGGACACAACCGCGCCTTCCGGCCCGCCCTGGAACCAGTGCCAGGTTTCGGGATAAAGCGTATACTGCTCGCCCGGCCTGAGCACAATCTCGTGCCAGACGGTGTAGTATTCCTCGCTGCCCGCGGGCGGCGTAGCCTTCGGGTCTGTCACCGGCTCGCCCGTAACGTAGAGATACACTTCGCCCCAGCGGCAGCGGAATGTCTCTTCCTTGCCGGGGTTGCCGTTCACCGGCGGATGAAAATGCTCCGGGCAGGTCTGGCCCGGCATCAGCACCAATTCCTTGGCGCAGACGCGCTCGGTGTTGATATAAGTCACCAGCGCGAGGCCGGTCTTCTCGTACTCCCCCAGCCCCAGGTCCGCGATCTCGATCTTCGCCTGCTCTTCCGGGGTGAGCACGATCCCGGCCCGGCTCAGGTATTCATAGGCTTTCTGCTGGTATTTCCGAAGCTCCTCTTGCGTCACTGCCATGAGATTTTTCTCCTCACCGGTGTACGAGCCAGAACTTAAGCCTGACTGCCTGCGGGCGGCTGCGCGTTCCATCCGCTACTGCGCGTGCAAGGGCGAAGCGCGTGCGGGCCGCCTCGCCTGCCTCTGAAATGTACCTCCGAAGCCAGAAACGATCAACGTTCGCGGTGGTGGATCGTCCCTTCAGCCGATCTTGCTCGTCGTGTCGTCATTGGCCGCCGTTCGGTCGCAACTCACCACGCCCCAATCGGACTACTTGGTTGACGGCTCGAAATTTCTGTCATAAAGTACAGGTACGGTCATTTGCATACAGGTGCGTACAGGCGACCGGACATGGTACAGTTCCGTCTCACTCGCGACAGTTCGCTCCCACTCCACCGCCAGCTTCTCAACGAGCTGCGCCACGCCATTCTCAGCGGCGAGCTTCAACCTCATGACCAGCTTCCCGGCGAGATCGAGCTGGTCGAGCAGCTTGGCGTCAGCCGCGCCACCATCCGCCGCGCCTGGCAAGACGCGCTGGAAGAAGAACTGATCTACCGCGTGACCGGTAAAGGGACATACGTCGCGGCAGCGCAGCCTGCGCGCGCGTCCCGCCAGGTCGTCGGCTTCCTGATCCCTGGCTTTCACAGCCCGTTCGACAGCTACCTGCTGATCGGCGCCGAAAGCGTGCTGCGCGCGCAGGGCTATGGGCTGCTGTTCGCGTGCACAGAGCGCAACGTCGATGAAGAGAACCGCATCGTGCGCGAAATGTGCCGCGATGCCGTTGCCGGGATTCTGCTCTGGCCGGCGCTGGGCAATTCCAAGCAGCGCGCCCTGGCGGAGCCACACTGTAATATCCCGGCAGTGTTGATGGATCGCCCGATCCCCGGCCTGCCATTGCCGTGCGTGTCCAGCAACAACCATCGCGGCGGCCTCCAGGCGATGCACCATCTGCTGAAACTCGGCCACACACAGATCGCGTTTCTCACCAGCCCGCACCTCGACCTGTGGACTATCGCCGAGCGGTTTCGCGCCTACGAGGACGCGATGCGCAGCGCGGGGCTGGCGCCGCGTGAACCGATTATCATCGACTCACGCGACGAGCTTAATTCTTACGCGGAATATGGGTCGTACCTGGCCGCCTACCATGACGAGATCGAGGCCGTCGCGCGTCTGCTTGCTCAGCCGGACCGCCCGACCGCGATTTTCGCCATGAACGACTTGATGGCGTTTATCATCGTTCGTGCGGCGGCGCTCGCCGGTCTGCACGTGCCCCGCGACCTGTCGATCGCGGGATTCGACAATCTCGCGCTGGCCGAGCACATCGACCCGTCGCTGACTACCGTCGCGCAGGACCCGATAAGTATTGGCAGAGAAGCTGCGCGCCGCCTGCTGGCCGTGATCCAGGGCGAGCCAGCGCAGGACATTCTGACGCTGCTCCCCACGCATCTTGTCGCGCGCGCGTCAACCGCTCCAATCGGCGGCAGGGCAGAGGACAGAAAGGAGGATACCGACGGCGTAGAAAACAATGATTCGACCAGAATGGCTGAGGGGCACCGGTCATCCAGGCCGGATCGCACCCAACAATAGCGCGTAACTCGGCGCATGATCAGCCCAGGGCGGCGAATCACCCGCCCACCTGACAGCGAAGGCGCGTGACCGGACAAACTCCCTGCACGACGCCCAAGCATCGCCCAATCACAAGAGTTGCTTACGAAAGGATCACAAACAACCATGTCCAAATCTCGGCTTGTGCTCACCTTTCTCCTCGCATTCAGCCTGATGATCGCGGCCTTCGGCGTGGCAGCCCCTGCGCGCGCGCAGGACGGCCCGGTTACGCTAACCATTACCTGCCGCTGCGTAGCAGGCGGCGTCAACAACAACCTGGTGGTCTGGCTGACGACTTACGTCTTCCCCACCTTCGAGAAGATGATGGCCGACCAGGGCCGTGACGTGAAGGTCGAGCTGGTAGAATTCGGCGGCAGCGACGAGCAGCTCAAAGAACAGTACGCGCTCGACCTGAGCGTCGGCAGCGGCTACGACGTGATGTCGTTCGACGGCTTCTGGGTGCCCGAATTTGTCGGCGCCGGTCTGCTGAAGCCGCTGGAAGAAGTAGCCGGCTCGGAAGTCAACGACTGGGAAGGCTGGGGCCACATCACGCCCGGCATTCAGGCGATCCTCGGCTACCAGGGCCAGGTCTATGGCCTGCCGATGGGCACCGACGTGCGCCAGATCTTCTATCGCAATGACCTGTTCCAGCAGGCCGGGATCGAAGTGCCCTGGCAGCCGACAAGCTGGGAAGAACTGCTCGACACCGCCCGCACCTTGAAAGACGCTGGCGTGGCGATCCCGATCCAGCTCAATGCCGGTACGCCAATGGGCGAAGCGACCACCATGCAGGGCTGGTTCATGGCGCTGCTCGGCGCAGGACACCACATGTATGATTTCGATCAGCACAAGTGGATTGTCAGCAGCCAGAGCATCCTCGACGCGCTCAATCTCTACAAGACGATCTACGTCGATGAAGAACTGGGCGACGCGCGGATGCAGCTCCTGCAGGATGGCCGCAACCGCTCCTTCGTCGAGTTCCGCGATGGCAACGTCGGGATGCTGGTCGAAGGCGACTGGTTCTGGCGCTCGGTGATCGCCCCCGGCTCAGAAACCGGGATCGAGAACCGCAACGAAATCGTCAGCTGGGCGAAGATGCCCGCCAAGGAACCCGGCGCGGGGTACAACGGCCAGGACTTCGTGACGATCTCCGGCGGTACCGGCTGGGTGATCAACCCCAACACTAAGAACGCCGCCGAAGCGTGGGCGCTGCTGTCGTATATGTCAAGCGAAGACCCGGCGCGTGCTTTCGAGCTGATGCAGCCGCGTATCAGCTTCCGTGACGACGTGCCAGTCGCCGGTGACCCGGTCATGACTGCGATGGCCGAAGCGCTGCTGCCTCTGACCACCGTTCGCCCGATGCTGCCGGAGTATCCGCAGGTGTCGATCGAAGCGCAGCTGATGACCGAGCGCGTCGTTTCCGGCGAGATGTCGCCCGAAGAAGCCATGCAGGCGTTCGACGACGCCGTGACTGAACTCGTGGGCGAGGCGAACGTAATCCGTCTTCCGCTGAACTAACCCGCGTAGTTCGCGCGCATCAAGGGTCAGGTCCTGCGGGGCCTGACCCGACCTCGTGCCATTCATGAGAGGCTATCGTGGAACGAAAAGCCATCTTTTCGGCAAAGGTCGGGTTGCTGTTTCTGGCGCCCGCGCTCGTTTTCGTCGCCATCTTCTTGCTGTACCCATTCGTGCGCGTGTTCATGCTCAGCTTCACCAACCAGACGCTGCTCGGCACAACCGCCCCCAATCCCGATTGGGTGGGCCTGGACAATTACCAGCGGTTGTTCGACTTCGATCGCTGGATGCGCCTGGGCGAGTTCGGCAGCGCGCTGAAAATCACCGCCCAGTTTGTGGCCGGCTCGGCGCTGATCGGTCAGGTCGGGCTGGGGCTGCTGATCGCGTGGGCGTTCTATCGCAAGAAGGGCGTGCTGCGCGAGACGGTCTACACGCTGGTGATCCTGGCCTGGATCATCCCGGAAACGGTCGTCGCGTTCACCTGGGTCGCATTCCTCGACTGGGAGTTCGGCACGCTGAACGCCATCCTTGGCACACTGGGCCTGGGCCGTCCCGACTGGCTGTTCAAGCATCCGCTGGAATCAATTATCCTGTTTAATTCCTGGCGCGGCGCGGCGTTCTCGATGCTGCTGTTCTCATCCGCGCTGGAGACGATCCCGCCCTCCTACATCGAAACGGCAGAGGTCGCTGGCGCGAACGCGTGGCAGAAGTTCCGCGACATCTTCTTTCCGCTGCTGCGCGGCCACATTCTGACGGACCTCATTCTCATCACGCTCTGGACGTTCAACGTCTTCACACCGTACCTGCTGACCGGCGGCGGCCCGATCAAGAAAACCGAGCTGGTCTCGATCTACACGTACCGCACCGCCTTTCAGGGCCAGCACGAGTTCGGCAAAGGCGGCGCGATCGCGGTGGTGATGATGCTGATCAATTTCTCCCTGGCGATAGTCTACCTATCGATGATCCGCCGCAGGAAGGCCTAACCATGAACCGCTACAAGCTCCGCACGGGTATCTCGCGGGCGCTGCTGCTGGTGTTCGCGTGCGTCATGGGGGCGTTCTTCGCGCTGCCGCTGCTCTGGCTGCTGACCGCGCCGTTCAGCACGCAGGCCAATCTCTCCGTCACCTTCCCGGAACAGCCCTCGCTGGCGAATTTCGAGGCGGTGTTCGCCAACAAGTTCGCTATCCGCGCGCTGTTTCAGAACAACCTGATCATCGGCGGCGGCGTCATGATCCTGGTAGCGTCGATCGCGACGCTGGCGTCCTACGGCCTGTCCCGTGCGCGCGTGCCTGGCCGCAATGTTCTGGTGTATATCCTGATTCTGTTCTCGTCGGTCGTCAGCGGCACGGCTGCGATGGTCCCGCTGTTCCTGCTGATTTTTAACCTGGGCCTTATCGACACCTATCAGGGCGTGATCCTGGTCATGACCGGCGGGCTGCTGCCTTCCGCGATCTTCATCATGCGTGACTTTGTCGATTCAATCCCGCGCTCGTATGAGGAAGCGGCGCTGGTCGCAGGGGCCTCTTCGTATCGCATGTTCCGCGATGTAGCCTTTCCGCTGGTGCGGCCGGGCGTGATGGTCGTCGCGATCTGGGCATTCGTCAACGCCTGGGGCGCGTTCCTGATCCCGTCTGTCCTGCTGCGCAGTCCGGAGCATATGCCGGCCTCTATCGCGTTCTACTCGTTTTACACCGAAGCCGGGACGCCGAACATTACGCTCGTGTCAGCCTATGCGTTCCTTTATACCATCCCGGTGCTGCTGCTGTACCTGATCGTGAACTGGCGCTTTGGCTTCCGCTTCTTTGGCGGCATCAAAAGCTGATCGGACTGGACTGAACTCGAATGAGCCAAATCACCCTGGATAACGTGGTCAAACGCTTTGGCAGCGTGGTGGCCGTCGATCATGTCAGCCTGACCATCGCTGAGGGAGAATTCGTCGCGCTTCTCGGCCCATCGGGCTGCGGCAAGACGACCACGCTGCGCCTGATCGCCGGGCTGGAAATCGCCGACGAGGGCCGGATCACGATCGGTGATCGTGACGTGACGTACCTTGCGCCCGCCGCTCGTGACGTGGCGATGGTCTTTCAGGACTACGCGCTCTATCCGCACATGACCATTCTCGATAACATCGGCTACCCGCTCAAGGTGCGCGGCGTCAGCACGCCGGAGCGCACCGCGCGCGTGACCGAAGTCGCGCGCGAGCTTCAGATTGGCGATCTGCTTGCCCGGCGCCCCTCACAGCTTTCTGGCGGGCAGCAGCAGCGCGCTTCGGTCGCACGAGCAGTGGTGCACCAGGCAGTCGCGTTCCTGTTCGACGAGCCGCTGAGCAATCTCGACGCGCAGCTCCGGCTGGAAGCGCGCGCTTTCCTCAAGCACTTGCAGAACGAGCTAGGCGCGACCTCGGTCTATGTCACGCATGACCAGGCCGAAGCGATGGCCCTGGCCGATCGGATCGTCGTTATGCGCCTCGGCAAGATCATGCAGGTCGGCGCGCCGCTGGAAGTCTACCGTAACCCGGCCAACACCTTTGTCGCGTCGTTTATCGGCAGCCCACCGATGAACCTGCTGAGCGGCAAAGTCCTGCTCGGACAGGGCCAGTTTGTGCTGGATGACGGCGAGACCGTGATCGATATGGGGCAGGTCTACCAGCGGCTGGAGCGCCCACCGCAGGACGGCCAGGCGATCACGCTCGGCATCCGGCCGGAGCACATCACGATCCACACCGAGCCGCGTCCGTTCGCTATCCCCGGCGCGCTGTACGTCGTGCAGCCGATGGGCGGCGAGACGCTGGTCAACGTGCGCGTTGGCAGCAAGCTCGTCACCGTGCGACTGTTCCAGGACGAGCCACCCGCCCTGCCGGAAAAAGTCTGGCTGGAGCCGGCGCTGGAATGGAGTTTTGTCTACGGCGCCGACGGCGCCCGTCTGCAATGAGCGATCACCCTGACGTGATCGAGCGCATCATCGAGGGCTGGGTTCCGGCGTCGCAGGCTGGGACCTATTACCTCGTTCCGTTTGAGATGCCGCCGGATGTCGTCCGTCTGGATGTTGCGTACCGGTACAGCAACCAGATCGATTCCGACCCGCACCTGACCGGCGGCAACACCATCGACATCGGCATCTTCGACGAGCGCGGCGCGGACTTTCTGGCGAAGGGTTTTCGCGGCTGGAGCGGCAGTGCGCGCTCGGCGTTCTTCATCACGCCCGAATCCGCCACTCCGGCGTATCTGGCCGGGCCGCTGAACCCTGGCGTATGGAATATCCTGCTGGGGTTATACAAGGTCGCGCCGGAGGGTTGTCAATACGGCGTAACGCTGCGCTTCACGCGCGATCCCGACCGCGCGGGCCGCATGGTCGATCTGCCGCGCCTGCAGCTTAGCGACGCCCCGGCGCTGATCGCCGCCCGCCCGGATGGCTGGTATCGCGGCGAGCTGCACTGCCACACGCAGCACAGCGACGGCGACAGTCCGGTCGAGGATGTGATCGCAGCGGCGCAGGCGCTCGATCTCGACTTCCTGGCGATTATGGATCACAACTCGCTGAGCCACCTTCAGGCGCTCGCCGCGCTGGGGCCGCAGCCGATCGCGCTGATCCCTGGCTTCGAGGTGACGACCTACAAAGGGCACTGGAATGTCTGGGGCGCGTCCGACTGGATCGACTTCCGCACGCTGACCACACCTGCGCTCAACGCCGCGATTGAGCTGGCCGTGCAGCGCGGGTATGTCGCGTCGTGCAATCACCCCCGGCCCTATG